>JBQTIS010000516.1:0-1785 GCA_052387895.1 Rhodospirillales bacterium
AACCCGATCGAGCAGGCCTTCGCCAAGATCAAGCACTGGATGCGCGCCGCCCAGAAACGCACCGTCGAAGACGCCTGGCGTCACATCGGAGCCCTCGTCGCCGCAATCCAGCCCCACGAATGCTCCCACTACTTCGCCAACGCAGGATACGCTTCAGACAATCAGTGAAACGCTCTAGGCCGGGGCTATTCGTCGTAGGCGACCAACGCGGTAAAGGGCACATCGCCCAGCCGCTCGCGCCCTTTCAGGAACGTCAATTCGATGATCGCGGCGGCGGCGCGCACGTCGGCCCCGCGTTCGCGCAGCAGCTCGATCGCCGCGCGCATCGTGCCGCCGGTCGCCAACAGATCGTCCAGCACCACCACGCGCTGGCCCGGCACGACGGCGTCTTCCTGGATTTCCACCGTGTCGCTGCCGTATTCCAGCTTGTAGGTGTGGTTGACGGTCTTGCCCGGCAGCTTGCCCTTCTTGCGCACCATCAAGAAGCCGCAGCCCAGCTTGAGCGCCAGGGGCGCCGCGGTAAGGAAACCGCGCGATTCGATGCCCGCCAGGATGTCCGGCTTGTGCTGCTTGATCGCGGCGGTAAGCAGGTCGATCGTTTCCTGCCATGCCGCCGGATGCCTGAGCAGCGTCGAGATGTCGTAGAACAGGATGCCCTTTTTCGGGAAATCGGGAATCCCGCGAATGTGGTCCTTGAGGTTCATCGCGGAAACGGTTCCATCAGGTGGCGCAGCCCGAGCGGCGGCGGGCGGGTCAACCTAAGCACGGCGCGCCTTGGGCTGTCGACCCTGCTTCTGCCTATTTCGTCGCCTGTTTCAGGTACGCGATCACCGCTGCGCGTTCCTTGGCATCGGGCAGGCCAGGGAAGGCCATACGCCCCTGCGGCACGACCTTCTTGGGGTCGGCGAGATACCGGTCGAGCGTCGCGTCGTCCCAAGTGATGTTGGCGCCGGCGATGGCGCCGGAGAACTTGAAACCCTGCTTCGCGCCGGCCTTGCGCCCGAACATCCCGTGCAGGTTGGGTCCGACGCGGTCGGCCCCGCCCGCTTCCACGGTGTGGCAGGCCTTGCATTTGTTGAACACCCTGAGGCCCTGCGCGGCATCGCCGGTCACCGCCGGCGCGGAGGGCGCGGCGGCGACTTGGGGAGCGGCCGGCGCGGATGCGGCGGGGGCGGCGGGCTTCGGCGCGGCGGGGGCCGCGGCTTGTGGCGCGGGCGAAGGCGGAACGGCCGGTTTCGCGGCAACCGACGGGGCGGGTGCGGGCGGCGCCTTGGCAACCGACTTTGGCGGCGACAGCACGCGCTTGGTGTCCTCGGCCGAGAGCGGCTGCAGGCCCGCGGTCGCGGTCATCGCCGGCGGCTCCTTGTAGATATGGGGCCGGTGATGCACGCCGGTTTGCGCGACGACATAGGCGCCCGCCGCGCCGACGGCGGTGCCGACAACGGCCCCGATCAGGAATGTCTTCATCGCTGCCTCGACCTCGGTTCCCTGCCTACTGGCCATTATCAGAATCGGCTGCGGCCCTGGCAATATGCGACCGCGGCGCGAAAGACGCTATGATCCGGCGATGACCGCGTTGGCTGAACGCTTCCGGTGGGGAAGCCGCACCTATGTCATGGGCGTCCTGAACGTCACGCCTGATTCTTTTTCCGGCGACGGGCTGATGCGCGGCCCCGGAACGCCGCAACCGGATTGGCTGGCAGCCGCGGAGGAGCAGGCCCGCCGCTTCGCGGCCGAGGGCGCCGATATTCTGGACCTCGGCGGCGAATCGACGCGGCCGGGCGC
>JBQTIS010000517.1:0-5366 GCA_052387895.1 Rhodospirillales bacterium
CGGCGAAATACAGCCTCTCGAACTGGAAACAGCGATGCAGTAATCTCTCATCGCGCTTGGACCAGAACCGCGGTCAGGTCACGCTCGCCGCCTTGAATGCGACGATGATAAGGGGCGATTTGAGAGATTGATTGGGAGAATAGCGAGAGCGCCAGCGCCTTCGCCCAAGGCTAAATCAAAGAAAACCCGCGCCTCAAAAAGCGCCTGATTTGATCAGAGCCGACACCACCATATCTAGGGTGGGTTTGCTATGTATAATATCGCGTCGGGCAATGATAGCGGAGACGGGCGCGCTTCTGCATCCGCCGCCGAAATTGCCGCCGGGCGAACACATCGCCATGCCCGGGCCGGCGACATGCTCCGTCCCAAGGTCGCGCGTTAACTGGTTCTACCGCCAATGAATTACTGGACGCGGCCAGTTCCCTGGCTAAACTGCCCGCCCGCATCGCCTAGACGCAGCGCAGCATGACCCCCAGGAGGCCTAGATGGCGGCCAAGAAGAACCGCGCCGGAGGCAAGAGAACCGGCGGCGGAAAAGGTAAAAAGAAGCCTGCAATCAAGAAGATAAAGAGAGTTTCTAAGCCCGCGGCCAAGGTCAAGCGCCAGACGTCGAGCAAGCCGTCCGGCCCGATGCTGAAAAAGCCCGCCCCGCGCAAGACACCGCCGCGCAGCATCGCCGCGCGCCGGGCCGCCCCCACCGGCAGTCCACGCAACCCCGCTGCGGCCCGGCCCAAGCCGACGGTCGAGCTGCGCCCGCCCGGCACTTCGGCCGTGCCCGCAGCCGCGCCGAAGCCCGCCAAGCCCGTACCGCCGAAGCCGGCCCCGCGCCCGGTCGTCACCACTCCCAAGACCGGCGTGAAGATCGTGGCGCCGATGGCGGCGGGCTATGATACGGTTCTCTCGGCCCAGGCGATCGATTTCATCGTCGGGCTCGAGCGCCGCTTCAGGCCCGACGTCAAGCGCATCCTGGCCGCGCGCGAGGAGCGCCAGAAGCGCCTGGACGCCGGCGAGAAGCCGGATTTCCTGCCCGAGACGGCCAATATCCGCAACGGCGACTGGACCGTGGCGCCGGTGCCGCGCGACCTGCGCGACCGGCGCGTCGAGATCACCGGCCCCACCGACCGCAAGATGGTGATCAACGCGCTGAATTGCGGCGCGTCGTGCTTCATGGCGGATTTCGAGGACGCCAACTCGCCGACCTGGACCAACCTGATCGAGGGCCAGGCCAACCTGCGCGACGCGGTGACCGGCACCATCGCCTTCAAGGACCCGGCGACGCAGAAGCAATACAGGCTGAATCCGCAGATCGCCGTCTTGATCGTGCGCCCGCGCGGCTGGCACATGCACGAGCGCCACATGATCGTCGACGGCGAGCCGATGGCGGGCGCGCTGTTCGATTTCGGCCTGTATTTCTTTCACAACGCGCGGCCTTTGATCCGCAACGGCTCGGGCCCCTATTTCTACCTGCCCAAGCTGCAATCGCACCTCGAGGCGCGGCTGTGGAACGAGATTTTCCTGCACGCGCAGCGCGCCTTCGGCCTGCCGCGCGGCACGATCAAGGCCACGGTGCTGATCGAGCACGTGCTGGCCGCGTTCGAGATGGACGAGATCCTTTACGAACTGCGCGACCACGCCGCGGGGTTGAACGCCGGGCGCTGGGACTACATCTTCAGCTTCATCAAGACCTTCCGCAACGATCGGCACAAGGTGATCCCCGACCGCGCGAAAGTGACGATGACCACGCATTTCCTGCGCAGCTACACCCAGCTTCTGGTCAAGACCTGCCACCGCCGCGAGGTGCACGCCATGGGCGGGATGGCGGCGCAGATTCCGATCAAGGACAACGCCCACGCCAACCACGAGGCGATGACCAAGGTGCGCCAGGACAAGGAGCGCGAGGCCGGCGACGGGCACGACGGCACCTGGGTGGCGCATCCCGGCCTGGTGCCGATCGCCAAGGAGGCGTTCGACAAGGCGATGCCCCAGCCCAACCAGATCGCGCGCAAGCGCCAGGACGTTCACGTGGCGGCCTCGGATCTGCTGCAGGTGCCCCAGGGCGCCAAGACCGAGGCGGGCCTCAGGCAGAACGTCGCCGTCGGCATCGGCTATCTCGAGGCGTGGCTGCGCGGGGTGGGCTGCGTGCCGCTGTTCAACCTGATGGAGGACGCCGCCACGGCCGAGATTTCGCGCGCGCAGGTTTGGCAGTGGCTGAAATACCGTTCGCGGCTGGAGGACGGCCGCGTCGTCACCCCCGAGCTGTGCCGCCAGATCCTCCAGGAGGAGGTGGCCAAGGCCCGGGCGCTGCGGCCCATGGGCCAGCCCGACCGTTACGACGACGCCGTTATGCTGTTCCAGCAACTGGTCGAGGCGCCGCAATGCCCCGAGTTCCTCACCGTGCCGGCCTACGCGATGCTGGAGGGCTGAGGCGCGGGGAAGGCCCCGCCTTTACCCCGCCTTGTGCTGCTGCAGCTTGGCGATGCGCAGCTTGAGGCTGTCCAGGATCGCGTTGATGCCGCCCTGGCTGCCGACCGCTGCGAACTCCGAGCGGTGCGTCACCAGCATCGACACGCCGTCGACCTGGATGTCGACGATCTTGGGCTTGCCCTCGATCCGACGCACGCGCCAGGACGCCATCACCGAGGGCTTGCCCTCGGGTCGGTCGATGCGCGTGGCGACAAACACGTCTTTGTCCTGCTCGTTGATCTTCGTGTCGGTGACCGAGAATTTTTCGCCGGAATAGCCGCCGAAGCGGATCGCGTAGGTCTTCACGATCCATTCCGAGAACAGCGACAGGTACTGCTGCTGCTGCTCGGGCGTGGTCTTGGGCCACAGATTGCCCAGCACGAACTTGCCGATCAGCGGGATCGCGAAGCCGTCGGCCAGGATGACGCGGAACTTGTCCTCGCGCTGGTCCAGCGACATCGCCTTCTGCTGCAAGACCGCGATCGCCTGGTCGCCCATGGACTGGATGAAGTTCTTCGCCTCGTTGGGCTCGATCTGCGCCGCGGCGGTCCGCGGCCCGGCCACGGAGCCGGCCAGCGCCGCGATCAGCAGAAACGACAGCACGGCGAACGGACGCAGAGTCATCTAGCATCGCCGGCGCATTGCTGCGCGGCGCCTCTTCCAAACCAGCCAAGGCGAAAAAAGCCGGTCATTTATTAAGTGCTTTGATTTCGCGTTGCAACACGGCTCCTGGGGATATGTCGGAACCTGGGGTTGGCGATAGTTCCACGCCAACCGGCCATCCACCCTGCGGCGATTTGGCCGAATCGGGCGGGATGGCGCAATGCGTCGCACGGGTGTAACAAATCCGTCTCATAAAAAGCAGCCGTGCCCGGCTATGCCGGCGGCTAGGGCGCAGAATGTGGGAGGATAGGCACCATGACCGACCGCGACCGCATCGCCGAACCGATCGACCTTGACGATATCTCCGGAAATCCGAGCGAAAACAAGACGTTCCACGAAATCGTGGAAGCCCGTTTCTCGCGCCGCGCGGTGCTGCGCGGGTTTGGCGCCGGCGTGGCCGCTGCGGCGGCAGGGCCGGCCTTCGGCATCCTGGGCGCCAGCCCCGCCTCGGCCGCGGGCAAGGGGCTGACATTCACCGAGATCAAGCACACGCTCGACGACAAGCACCATGTGGCGCCGGGTTATAGCGTACAGGTGGCGGTGCGCTGGGGCGATCCGCTGTTCAAGGACGCCCCCGCGTTCGACCAGAACAAGGTCGTCTCCGCGGCCCAGAACAAGCAGTTCGGCTACAACTGCGACTTCCTGGCCTACATGCCGCTGCCGCTCGGCTCCCGAAACTCGACTCACGGCCTGTTGTTCTCGAATCACGAGTTCAACAACGCCGAGCTGATGTGGACGGGCATCGCCAGTAACAGCGCGAAGCACGACATCCTGTCGCACGACCAGGTGCTGACGGAGATCGCCGCGACCGGCGCCTCGGTGGTCGAGATCAAGCGCGAGGGCAAGGACTGGAAGGCGGTGCAGGATAGCCGCTACAACCGGCGCGTCACCGCCGCCACGCCGATGCGCGTCGCCGGCCCCGCCGCCGGACACGCGCGCATGAAAACCAAGGCCGACCCCGCCGGCGCGCTGGTGCTGGGCACGATGAACAACTGCGCCGGCGGCGTGACGCCCTGGGGCACGTGCCTGACCGGCGAGGAGAACATCAACAACTACTTCGCCGCCGACCCGAAGCACCCGACCGAGGCCGCGAGCTACAAGCGCATGACCATCCCCGAGAAACCGCGCCAGCCCTGGTACAAGTTCGAGGAGCGCTTCGACCTAAAAAAGGAGCCGCACGAGGCCAACCGCTTCGGCTGGGTGGTCGAGATCGACCCCTACGACCCGCGCTCGATGCCGGTCAAGCGCACCTCGCTCGGCCGCATGAAGCACGAGGGCGCCACCTGCGCGGTGGACAAGAGCGGCCGCGTGGCGGTCTATACCGGCGACGATCAGGTCTACGAATACGTCTATAAATTCGTGACTAACGGAAAGTTCGACCCGAAGAACCGGGCCGCGAACAAGGACCTGCTGGATGACGGCACGCTCTATGTCGCAAAGTTCAACGCCGACGGCACGGTCAACTGGCTGCCGCTGGTGTTCGGCCAGGGCAAGCTGGTGCCCGCCAACGGCTTCAACAGCCAGGCCGACGTGCTGATCGACGCGCGCCGCGCCGCCGACGCACTGGGCGCCACCAAGATGGACCGGCCCGAGGACATCGAGCCCGATCCCCTCACCGGACGGGTCTATGTGGTGCTGACCAAGCTTCCGGCGCGCAAGGCGCAGGAGACCGACGCCGCCAATCCGCGCGCCGAGAACAAGTTCGGCCATATCATCGAATTGATCCCGCCGGGCAGCGAAGGCCCGAAGGGGCGCATGGCCAACTCGGACCACGCCGCCGCGACGTTCCGCTGGGAGATGTTCCTATTGGCCGGCAATCCGGCCGAGCCGGGCCATGGGGCGAAATACGGCCCCGGCGTGAAGGAAGGCTATCTGGCGGCGCCCGATAACGTCGCTTTCGACCGGCGCGGGCATTTGTGGATCGTGACCGACGGTCAGGACGACGCCATCGGCGCCGCGGACTCGGTCTATGCCTGCGACCTGAACGGACCGCGCCGCGCCGCGACCAAGCTGTTCTTCAACGCCCCGCGCGGGGCCGAGGTGTGCGGCCCGTGCTTCACGCCCGACGCCAAGACGCTGTTCCTGGCGATCCAACATCCGGGCGAGGAGAAAGGCTCGACCTTCGCCAAGCCGTCCACGCGCTGGCCCGACTTCAAGGCCGACATGCCGCCCCGGCCGTCAGTGGTCGCGGTGACCAAGGACGACGGCGGCGAGATCGGAACCTAGCGAGCATACCGGCCC
>JBQTIS010000518.1:0-2242 GCA_052387895.1 Rhodospirillales bacterium
GCCCCGATGGCTGGAGCCGCTTCGTCCGCGCGGTCAAGATCGCGGGCAAGACGGCCCCGATGCATCGTGAGGGGAAGCCTAGTCAGAGTCGAGCAGCCAAAAAACCCAAGCGGGTAAAGTCGCGGAAACGGGCTTAGATCGCCTCGGGCTGGTTAGTCCGCCGGTAGGTGAGGCGCTTTCCGACAATGCCTTTGATCGCTTTCGCGGTGCGCTGGCTATCGTCCACGCCTTTGGCAATGCGATTGGTATAACGGAAATCGAACTCCGCGAGATAGCGGTGCAGATGCTTCTTGGCGCAATGCTGGTAGGTGCCCTTCATGCCGCGCTTGAACACGCTGAAATAACCCTCGACCGTGTTGGTATGCACGTCGCCGCGAACGTACTCATTGACCATGTGATCGACCGTTTCGTGCGCCAGGAAATGCTTGCGTAGGCTGTTGTAGTAGGTCGCGCCGTCCGTCATGACGGCGGTATCCTTGGCGACGTTCTCGCGCACGATGGGAACCAGCGTCTGCGCCTTGAGATTGTCCACGACCATGCTGCGGGCTTCGCCCGTGGTGCGGTCCACCAGGGCCAGCACTTTCATCTTGTTGCCGCCGCGCACCAAGCGGCCCTTGGGTGGATTGTCGCTATCGTGGCCGATGAAGGTTTCGTCCACCTCTACCGAGTTGTAGTTGCCGCCCATCGGGGCCAGGCCGCCCTTACGCATGGACTCGCGGACGCGGTGCATCATGAACCACGCGGTTTTGACCGGCAGGTCCAACATGCGGGCCACCTGACGGGTGGACAGGCCCTTCTTGGAAGCCATCAGCAGGTGCGTCGCCATCAGCCACTTGTTCAGCGGAATGTGGCTGCGCTCGTACAGGGTGCCCACGGTCACGGTAAACGGCTCGCGGCAGGCGTTGCACTGGTACAGGCCCGGACGGGTGGTTTCGCCTTTCAAGAGCGTGGCCTGATCCACGGAGCCGCAATGGGGGCATACGGGGCCTTCGGGCCAAAGCTGCCTTTCCAGCCAAATGCGGGCTTTCTCGGGATTGTGGAAAATGGCGTTGGACAGCTTGGACATGGAGGGCTCCCTTGACTGAAAAACCCTACCAGTTGGGCCTTGTTATGTCAAGGTGAACAGCGCCCAGGTGTTGTATGACCTTCGATATGTGGTGGAGATTTAGCGTTGCTTGGCGATATATTGTGCAGCTATCATGCCGCCCCAACCGCCGCGCCGCGCCAAAGCCAACCGGGACCGCCACCGCCCCATGACCGCCGAGACCGTCGCCATCGCCTCCGACCATGCCGGCTTCGCCTTGAAACAGGCGCTGAAGGGCGAGATCGAGCGCGCGGGCCTGGGCGTGCTCGACCTCGGCGCCGACGGGCCGGAGTCGGTCGACTATCCCGACTTCGCCGACAAGCTGGCCGCCGCGCTGAAGCAAGGCAAGGCCAAGCGCGGGGTGCTGGTTTGCGGCACCGGCATCGGCATCGCCATGGCGGCCAACCGTCACCGCCATATCCGCGCCGGCGTCTGCCACGACACCACCGCCGCGCGGCTTACGCGCGAGCACAACGACGCCAACGTGCTGGCCCTGGGGGCGCGGCTGATCGGCGAGGAGACCGCCAAGGATTGCCTGCGCGTGTTTCTCAACACGCCCTATCTCGGCGGCCGCCACGACCGCCGCGTGGCCAAGATCAGTTGATCCGAGCACCGGGAGCCTCCGCGCAATGACCGCCAAAGCAGTCCCCGGCGAAACCGCCGCCGATCGATCCGACCGGTTTTTCGCCCGCGACCTGGCCGCCGCCGATCCGGCCGTCGACGCGTCGATCAAGCGCGAGCTCGCGCGCCAGCAGGACGGCATCGAGCTGATCGCGTCCGAGAACATCGTCTCGCGCGCGGTGCTCGAGGCCTTGGGTTCGGTGCTGACCAACAAATACGCCGAAGGCCTGCCCGGCAAGCGCTATTACGGCGGCTGCGAGTTTGTCGACGAGGCCGAGAACCTCGCGATCGAGCGCGCCTGCAAGCTGTTCCAATGCGCCTTCGCCAACGTGCAGCCGCATTCCGGCGCCCAGGCCAACGAGGCGGTGTTCCTGGCGTTGCTCACGCCCGGCGATACCATCATGGGCCTGTCGCTCGCGGCCGGCGGGCACCTCACGCACGGCGCGCCGCCCAACATCTCGGGCAAGTGGTTCACGGCGCGGGGCTACGGCGTGACGCGCGAAACGCACGTCATCGATTTCGACGAGGTCGAGCGCC
>JBQTIS010000519.1:0-1853 GCA_052387895.1 Rhodospirillales bacterium
GAGTCCCCCCTCCCACCGCGCGACGCAAGTCGCGCAAGGCGGGAGGGGGTTGGGGGGAGGGGGACTCACAAAAAAGAACCCGCTTGCCGCTTCGCGCGATCTCGTGGCCCTGCGCAGCAACCGGTTCGAGGCGCTGCGCGGGGACCGCCGCGGGCAATACAGCATCCGCGTCAACCGGCAATGGCGCGTTTGCTTCGCGTGGGGTAAGGATGGGCCGTTCAACGTCGAAATCGTCGATTACCATTGAGGCCGCGCCGTGAGCGTTCCCAAGAACCGGATGCCGCCGATCCATCCCGGCGAGATTTTGCGCGACGAGCTGGCCGAGCTCGGCCTGTCCGCCAACGCCTTCGGCCGCGCCATCGGCGTGCCCGGCAACCGGATTTCGACGATCCTGGCGGGCAAGCGGTCGGTCTCGGCCGAAACCGCGCTTCGGTTCGCCCGATTCTTCGGAACCAGCGCCAAGTTCTGGCTGAACCTGCAACAGAGCTACGACCTGAAAACGGCGCAGCGCGCCCACGGCCGCGCCGTCGAGCGCGAAGTCAAACCCCGCGCCGCGGCCTGAAAACCCGGGAGAGAATCCGTCATGACCGACGCCCGCAAGCTGGCCGGCGACTTCAACTATCCGACCTCCGTGCGCTTCGGCGCGGGCCGCATCAAGGAGCTGCCCCAGGCCTGCAGGCAGCTCGGCATGAAGCGCCCGCTGCTGGTGACGGACATGGACCTGAAGGCGAACCCGATGGTGCTTGACGCCGTCGCGGCGAACGCGGCCGAGGGCCTGCCCACGGGGCTTTACGGCGAGGTGCGCGGCAATCCCGTGGGTGGGAATTTGACCGACGGCGTCGCCGCGTTCAAGGCGGGCGGCCACGACGGCGTGATCGCGATGGGCGGCGGCTCGGCGCTCGACACCGGCAAGTCGGTCGCCTTCATGGCCGGGCAACAGCGGCCCTGGCTCGACTTCGCCGACTACGCCACCGCGATCAAGGCGGCGGTCGCGGCGGGCCTGCCGCCGGTGGTAACCGTCGCCACCACCGCGGGCACCGGCTCGGAGGTCGGGCGCGCCGCCGTGTTCACCGACGAGGCGACCAAGACCAAGCGCATCATCTTCCATCCCGCGATGATGCCCAAAATCGCGATCGACGATCCCGAGCTGACGCTGGGCCTGCCGCCCAAGGTGACGGCCGCCACCGGCATGGACGCGCTGGCGCATTGCCTCGAGGCCTATTGCATGGACGCCTATCATCCCCTGGCCGACGGCGTGGCGGTCGAGGGCCTGCGCCTGATCAAGGAAAACCTGCCGCGCGCCTTCCGCGACGGACGCGACCTCGAGGCGCGCGCCAACATGCTGTGCGCCGCCACCATGGGCGCCACCGCCTTCCAGAAGGGCCTGGGCTCGATCCACGCGCTGGCCCACCCCGTGGGCTCGCTGTACGACACGCATCACGGGCTGACCAACGCCGTGTTCATGCCCTATGTGCTGGTTTTCAACCGCCGGGCCATCGCCGACAAGATGGCGCGCCTGGCCGCCTATCTCGGCCTCGGGGCGGCGTCGTTCCAGGCGGTGCTGGACTGGATCGTCGAGTTGCGCCGCACACTGGAAATTCCGCACACGCTGGAGGCCCTGGGCGTGCCCTTGAACGAGCTGGCGCGGCTGGCCGAGATGTCGGCCAAAGACCCGTGCGCCGCGGAAAATCCGGTCCCCATGGGCCCGGCCGAGATGCGCCGCGTGCTGGAGGCCGCCGCCGCCGGCCGCCTGTAACCCGCTGATTTTCGCCGCACTGCGGCAAAATATCCACCGCGGATAATTTGACTCCCGCCATAGCGGAGCTTAATTTTTCAAGGTTCGCCGGTCTTGA
>JBQTIS010000520.1:0-5768 GCA_052387895.1 Rhodospirillales bacterium
GCATGGCGAGCACATCTTCCGGCGCTCAAAACCGGCCCCGGCCGGTGGTCCTGTGCGTGCTCGACGGCTGGGGGCACCGCGCGGAGCGCGAGAACAACGCCATCCGCCAGGCGCGCACCCCCACCTACGACCGCTGGCTCAAGACCCAGCCGCACGGCCTGCTCGACGCCTCCGAGCTCGCGGTCGGCCTGCCCCAGGGCCAGGTCGGCAATTCCGAGGTCGGCCACATGAACCTGGGCGCGGGCCGCGTGTTGATGCAGGAGCTGCCGCTCATCGACCGGGCGATCGCCGACGGCAGCCTTGGGCGCAACCCGCGCCTCGGCGATTTCATCTCGGCGCTGAAGCAGTCCGGCGGCGCCTGCCATCTGCTCGGCCTGTTGTCGCCGGGCGGGGTGCACTCGCACCAGGACCAGATCGCCGCGATCGCGCGCATCCTCGCCGACGCCGGGCTCAAGGTCTGGGTCCATGCGCTGCTCGACGGCCGCGACACGCTGCCCAAGCAGGCGCACGAGCACCTGGCCAAGTTCCTCGCCGACATCGCGCCGGCGGGGAACGCGGCCTTGGCGACCGTCGGCGGGCGCTACTTCGCCATGGACCGCGACAAGCGCTGGGAGCGCGTCGCGGCGGCCTATCGCTGCATGGTCATGGCCGAGGCGCCCCGGCGCGGTGACGCCGTGAAGGCGGTGCTGGAAAGCCACCGGGCGGGCAAGACCGACGAATTCGTCCAACCCTTCGCGCTCGGCGGCTATGCCGGCATGCGCGACGGCGACGGCCTGTTCTGCGCCAATTTCCGCGCCGACCGCGCGCGGCAGATGCTCGCGGCGCTGCTCGACCCGGCGTTCGACGGGTTCGCGCGCCCCCGCGTCGTGCGCTTCGCCGGCGCGCTGGGGCTGGTGGAATACTCGGCCGCGCTGAACAAGTTCATGGGCGCGCTGTTCCCGCAGCGCCGCCTCGCCAACATCCTGGGCGAGCTGGTGGCCGGGGCCGGCATGAGGCAGTTGCGCATCGCCGAGACCGAGAAGTACGCGCACGTCACCTTCTTCTTCAACGGCGGCGAGGAGGCGGCGTTCCCGGGCGAGGAGCGCATCCTGGTGCCGTCGCCGCGCGTCGCCACCTACGACCTGAAGCCCGAGATGTCGGCGTTCGAGGTGACCGACAGGCTGGTCGCGGCGATCGGCTCGGGCAGGTTCGACCTGGTGGTCGTCAACTACGCCAACACCGACATGGTGGGGCACACCGGCAACCTGGCGGCCGCGATCAAGGCGGTCGAGGCGGTGGACCTGTGCCTCGGGCGGCTGGAAGCGGCGGTGACGAAGGCGGGCGGGACCATGCTGGTCACGGCCGATCACGGCAACGCCGAGCTGATGCACGACGGCTCGACCGGCCAGCCGCACACCGCCCACACCATGAGCCTGGTGCCGGCGATCCTGGTGAACGGCCCGGCCGGGGTGAAGCGCATCGACGGCGGCCGCCTGGCCGACGTGGCGCCGACGCTGCTGCAACTGTTGGGCCTGAAGCAGCCGGCGGAGATGACCGGCCGCTCGCTGCTGGCGGCGGACCAGGCGCGTGCGATCGCCTGACGCGCGCGGCTTGGCGCTGTACGGGGCGCTGTACGGGGCGCTCGCCGTCGCGTTGGCGGCATCCGGCGCGCCGCCGGCGTCGGCGCAGGAAGCCGACGAACAGCGCCTGGACCAGACGCGCAAGGAGAAGGAACGCCAGGCGCAAGAGACGATCGGGCGCGCGGCCGAGCAGCAGCGCCTGGCCGAGGAAGCCGCCAAGCGCGAGCAGGCGCTGCGCCAGGACCGGCGCGACGCGGTGGCGCGCGAACACAGGCGCGCCGAGGAGGCCAGGCGCGTCGAAGCCGAGATCGCGCGCCTGGGCGAAGACGAGCGGGCCAAGCGCGCGGCGCTCAGCCGGCACGACGCGGACCGCCAGCATGTGCTGGTAGCGCTTCTGCGCCTGGCCGGCAACGCGCCCGCCTTCCTGGTGGCGCTGCCGGGCCCGCCACTGGAAAACCTGCAAACGGCGCTGGCCTTCCGCGCCATGGAACGGGAACTCGCTCGGAGCTTGAGCCTGCTGACCGCCGCGCTGGCCGACCTTGGGCGGGTGCGCGACGCGGCCGAGCAAGCGCGCCTGCGCGCCGCGGCCGAGCGCGCCGCGCTCGCCGAGGAGACCAGGCGCATCGAGCGCATGCTGATCGAAAGCGCCGACGAACAGCGCCGCGCCGCCGGCGAGCGCGCCAAGCTGATCGACGAGGCCGAGAAGCTGCGGGCCGAGGCGCGCGATGACGAGGAATTGATCGCCGCCCTGGTGCAGCGGCGCCAGGCGCGCGAGGAGGCCGGGCGCCGGGCGCGGGAAGAGGAAGCCAAGGCGGCCACGCGGCGCGAGGCCGCCCAGCCGCCGCCGCCGGTTCCGCCTGTCCACGGCCAGGAGCGGCCCAACGATTTGCGCCCGGGCCCGCCCGCGCGCGGCGGCATGACCAACCCGGTTTCCGGCCGGGTGGTGCGCAACTACGGGCAGACCGACGCCTCGGGCTCGGCCAGCCGGGGCGTGGTGTTCGGGGCCGAGGCGCGCGCGCGCGTGGTGGCGCCCTACGACGGCCAGGTGGTCTATGCCGGCCCGTTCCGCGGCTACGGCCGCATCTTGATCATCGAGCACGGCGGCGGATATCATACCCTGCTGTCCGGCCTGGGACGGATCGACTGCGCGGTCGGCCAGTGGCTCCTGGCCGGAGAGCCCGTCGCCGTGATGGGCGAGCAAAGCGGCGCCGGCCTGTACGTCGAGCTCAGACGCGACGGACAACCCGTCAACCCGCTGCCGTGGCTCGCCGCCGGGAACGGCTAGGCGCGATTTTCGTCCGGGCGCTGCGATCGGGCGATGCACAAGCGAAAGCGAGAGTGACCGACATGCGTTATCTCCGACTGGCCGCGTTGACGCTGATGGCGTTCGTGGTTCCCTCGGTCCAGGCCGGCCCGCCGAACCAGAACAGCTCCGAAACCTACCGGCAGCTGAACCTGTTCGGCGACGTGTTCGAGCGCGTGCGCGCCGACTACGTCGAGCAGACCGGCGACCAGGCGCTGATCGAATCGGCGATCCAGGGCATGCTGACGGCGCTGGACCCCCATTCCAGCTACATGAACGCCAAGAACTTCCGCGACATGCAGGTGCAGACGCGCGGCGAGTTCGGCGGCCTGGGCCTCGAGGTCACGCTCGAGAACGGCCTGGTCAAGGTGGTCTCGCCGATCGACGACACGCCCGCCTCGCGCGCCGGCGTGAAGCCCGGCGACTTCATCACCCATCTCGACGGCGATCCGGTGGTGGGCCTGAGCCTGCAGGAGGCCGTGGAAAAGATGCGCGGGCCGGTGAACTCGGACATCAAGCTGACCATCCGGCGCGAGGGCCGCGAGCAGCCGCTGGAGGTGACGCTGACGCGCGCCGTCATCAAGATCCAATCCGTGCGCAGCCGGGTCGAGGGCAACATCGGCTATATCCGCGTCACCACGTTCAACGAGCAGACCGACAAGGGGCTGGAGCGTGCGATCGAGAATTTGAAGAAGGAGATCGGGGCCAAGCTGATCGGCTTCGTGCTCGACCTGCGCAACAACCCGGGCGGCCTTTTGGACCAGGCGATCGGCGTGACCGACGCGTTCCTCGACAAGGGCGAGATCGTCTCGACCCGCGGCCGCAACCCCGAGGAAGGCCAGCGCTACAACGCCAAGCCGGGCGATCTTTCCGGCGGCCTGCCGGTGGTGGTGCTGATCAACGGCGGCTCGGCCTCGGCGTCCGAGATCGTGGCCGGCGCGCTGCAGGACCACCGCCGCGCCGTGCTGATGGGCACCAAGACCTTCGGCAAGGGCTCGGTGCAGACCATCATCCCCTTGCCGGGCCACGGCGCCATGCGGCTCACCACCGCGCGCTACTACACGCCCTCGGGCCGCTCGATCCAGGCCAAGGGCATCGAGCCCGACATCATCGTCGAGCAGGGCCACCTCGAGGCGGAAAAGGACGCGCGCACGCGCAGCGAAAAGGATCTGCGCGGGGCGCTCGCCAATCCCGAGGACGCCAAGAAGAAAGAGCAGCCCGCGGCCGACGACAAGAAGCCCGCCGACGCCAAGCCGGAAGCCAAGCCGGACGCCAAGCCGGACGCCAAGAAGGACGACAAGAAGGCCCCGGCCAAGACCGCCAGGGCCGACCGTCCCGAGGACTACCAGCTCGACCGCGCCTTCGACCTTCTGCGCGGGGTCACGCTGTTCAAGGGGCGGATGGCCAATTAGGCCGGGCAAGACCGAGCTGCCGCTGGCTTACGCCCGCCTGCCGTACCGCGATTGCGTCGGCTGCGCGCTGTTCGACCGGCGCGGCCTGGTGTGGGCCGGCCGGCGCGTGGACGACGCGGGCGGCCACTGGCAGATGCCGCAGGGCGGCATCGACCGCGGCGAGACGCCGGAGCAGGCGGCGTTGCGCGAGCTGGAAGAGGAAATCGGCACCGCCAAGGCGCGGATCATCGGCCGCATCGCGCGCTGGCTCAGCTACGACGTGCCGCCCGAGCTCGCCGAAGCGGCATGGAACGGGCGCTATCGCGGCCAGCGCCAGCGCTGGTTCGCGCTGCGCTTCGCCGGCGCGGACGAGGACATCGACCTCAAGGCCCATGGCGAGGTTGAGTTCGCGCAATGGCGCTGGATGCAGCTGGACCAGCTGCCCCGGGCGGCGATCCCCTTCAAGCGCGGCATCTACGCCGAAGTCGCCCGCGAGTTCCGGCGCTTCGCCGTGCCGGGGGATTGACGCCGCGCCATGACCCGCGCGCCATGCGCCGGCTGATCGGGCAGTTCGCGCGCTTCTGCGGCGTCGGCGCGCTGGCCGCTCTGGGGCATTACGGCGCGTTCGTGCCGCTGGTGGCGGGCCTGGGCGCAGCCCCGGTGCCCGCCGCGCTCGCGGGCTATCTGGTCGGCGGGACGATCTCGTATCTCTTGACCTATCGCTTCGTGTTCGCCTCGGACAAGGCGCACCGCGCGGCCGCGCCCCAGTTCTTCGCCGTGGCGGCGGCGGGCTTCGCGCTGACCGGCGTTTCCATGGCCGCGCTGACCGGCCCGGCCGGGCTGCACTGGCTGTTGGCGCAGGTGCTGACCACCGGGGCGGTGATGCTGTGGTCGTTCGCCGCCAACCGCTTCTGGACCTTCGGCGCGAATGGGGCGGCGCGGTGAGCGCGATTCCGTTCGTGCTGGGCGCCGACGACTACGGCGTCGCTCCCGGCGTCAGCCGCGCCATCCGCGCGCTGCTGGCGCGGGGCCGGCTGTCGGCCGCGTCCTGCCTGGTGGTGTCGCCGCATTTCGCCGCGGACGCGCCCGCCCTGCGCGAGCTCGGGCGCGAAGGCGATATCGGCCTGCATCTGGCGCTGACGCAGTTCTCACCGCTCGGTCCCATGCCGCGCCTGGCGCCGGGCGGCAGGCTGCCCGCGGCCGGGCGGCTGGTCCTTTTGGCCCTGGCCCGGCGGCTCGATCCCCTGGAGATCGGCCATGAGATCGACCGCCAGCTCGACGCGTTCGAGCGCGCCTTCGGCCGGCCGCCCGACTACGTGGACGGCCATCACCACGTCCAGCAGCTGCCCCAGGTGCGCGCGGCGCTGATCGCGCGGTTCCGCGCGCGGCTGCCGGCGGGAACGGCGCTGCGCACATGCGCCGAGCCGCTGGGGGCGATCCTCGGGCGCGGCGTGGCGGTCGCGCGCGCCGCCTCCGTCGCGGTTCTGGGAAGCGGGCTGCGCGCGCGGGCCGGCG
>JBQTIS010000521.1:0-2807 GCA_052387895.1 Rhodospirillales bacterium
GGGTGATCGGCTTCGAAATCCTGCCGTTAGGGGTGCTGGACCGCCCGCGCGTGGACGTGACGTTGCGGGTTTCCGGCTTCTTCCGCGACGCCTTTCCCGGGCTGATCGAGCTGTTCGACGCGGCCGCGCGCGCGGTCGCCGTCCTGGACGAGCCGCCGGCGCAGAACCCGCTCGCCGCGGCGGTCGGCGCCGAGCGCGTGAAACTGGAGGAATCCGGCCTCGGCCCGGAGGAGGCCGCGGCCAGCGCCGGATTCCGCGTGTTCGGCTCGAAGCCCGGGGCCTACGGCGCGGGCCTGCAGGCGCTGATCGACGAGCGGGGCTGGCAAAGCGACGAGGACCTCGCGCGCGCGGTGGTGGCCTGGGGCGGCTACGCCTATGGCGCGGGCGGCGAGGGCCGCGCCGCGCACGGGCGGTTCGAGGCGCGCCTGGGCCGCGTCGAGGCCGTGGTGCAGAACCAGGACAACCGCGAGCACGACCTTCTGGACAGCGACGACTACTACCAGTTCGAAGGCGGCCTGGCGGCGGCCGCGCGCGCGCTGTCGGGCAAGGCGCCTGCGGTCTATCACGTCGATCATTCGCGACCGGAAACCCCGCGCGTCCGCACGCTGGAGGACGAGATCGCGCGGGTGGTGCGTGCGCGCGTGGTCAACCCCAAATGGATCGCGGGCGTGATGCGCCACGGCTACAAGGGCGCGGCGGAGATGGCGGCGACGGTGGACTACATGTTCGGCTTCGCGGCCACCGCCCATGCCGTCAAGGACCGGCATTTCGACGCGGTGTACGACGCCTATCTGGGCGACGATCGGGTGCGCGGCTTTCTCGCCGAGGCCAACCCGGCGGCCTTGCGGGAGATGGCCCAGCGCCTCTTGGAAGCCCAGGCGCGCGGCCTGTGGCGGCCCCGGCTCAACAGCGCCCACCGGAAGCTGGCGGATTGGGCGGCTTGACCGGCGCCCGTGGCAATCCTGCCAGCACAAATGCAGAACTATCCCCTTGACACATGTAAGCACGTTTGGTAGTCTGGAGATATGAAACGGACAACCAAACCCAAGCCGCCCACGGCCAAGCAATTCCTGGTGCAGTTCCCCACGGACGATGCCTGCCTGGACCACCTGATGCGCGTCCGGTTCGGTCAGAGGCTCGTCTGCGACAGGTGCAAGCGGGAGGCCACCTACTACCGGGTCAGGCTGCGGCGCTGCTACGAGTGCGAATTTTGCGGCTTCCAGGTGTATCCCACGGCGGGGACGCCCTTCGAGAAAACCCGGACCGGCCTGCGGGACTGGTATCACGTCATGTTCATGTTCTGCACGTCGCGGAACGGGGTCAGCTCCAAGGAAGTGCAGCGCACCATCGGCGTGACCTACAAGACGGCTTGGCGCATGACCAAGGAAATCCGCACCTACATGGGCATCGTGGACGGCGACCGGCCCGTGGGCGGTTGGGGCCAGAGTCGAGGCGTGGTCGAGGTGGATAAAGCGTTCATCGGCGGCAAGCGCACCCTCGCGGAGCCGGACAACAAATCCGTGGTGCTGGGCATGATCGAGCGCGGCGGCGATATCGTTACCCGCGTCGTTCCCCATCGCGGCTCTAGTGCGGTCGTGCCGCAAATCGTGAAGTGGGTTCGTCCCGGCTCCAAGATCGCCTCGGATGAAGCCAATGCCTTCTCGAACCTTCGGCGCTGGGGCTTCCGGCATGAGACGGTCAACCACGCGCAGAGGGAATACGTGCGCGGCAACGTCCACACCAACACGATTGAGAATTTCTGGTCGCTGTTTAAACGCGGGGTAAAAGGGACTTACGTTTCGGTTTCGGAGAAGCACTTGCAGAAATACCTTTCGGAGTTTGAATATCGCCATAACCACCGGAAGGTGCCGCACCGGATGTTCGAGATTTTGGTGACAGCGTTCGCGTGGGCTTGCCCTGTGCCATCGCAGAGAGCAGCCGGTTGAAGCGTTGTTTAACGACCGGATCAACCATACAATGGTTTCCTATTGGATTCGAGCCGCTGGCATTCTAACGATTTCGCACTCTTGGAGGAAAAGCGTTCTAGTCGTTTGGTGAGGGCCTATCTTCCCACGCACCATAAGAATTTCACCTTGCATTAGGCGACTGACGTGATTGATCCAGCGCTCATCAAAACGACATTCGACCATCCCAATATTTGGATTTCCCGGTAAGCCAAAATATCCGTATGTGTGATCTTTTGGGGTATCTGGCAAAATTCGATCGCCCACCACCACTTCGGTTTCAATCCACAGACCCTTGAATGGCTCAAGTAGTTTCGCCGCTTGAATGGGGGTAACGCCGTTATGAAGGGCCAATAACTCGCTTGGCGTTCGATTTACAAATTCGCGTTGAGGCGCTGGCTTTGATTGAGGAATTGGCATTGCCAGGGCCGGCGGTGAAAACACCGGGACGGGTGTTGCTTGGTGTGCCACACTTCGCTGTTGCCAAGCGCCTATTGTCGCAATTATTAGCCCTACAAATGCAATAGCTATACCAACCGAAATCAGATAAGCCGCCTCCATTTTTCTTAGCCTTTCCCAAAAAAACCAAACAACGCCGCCCATTGCTATTAGCGTAGCAATTATTAGAAGCAGATCAGATGGAAAGCCATGCAAGCACGCCTCTGGCATGTTGAATATTTTTCGCGGCCATTTGCACAAATTTATTTCAGCCTCTTCTGGCCCAACCTGACTCATTGCCACAATTGCACCCCCAACTGCGGTTGGGGACAGACGCAAAGACCGCCACCTATGTCTTGATGTCGAATCCATCCGACAAATGCTGCCCTTCTCCCCGCCTTCTGG
>JBQTIS010000522.1:0-6894 GCA_052387895.1 Rhodospirillales bacterium
CAAAAAAAGAGTCCCCTCCCCCCACGCGCGACGGCCCCGAGCTTGTCGAAGGGCGTCGCGCGAAGCGGGGGAGGGATAGGGGGGGGGGCCATTTAATCGACACAAACGGCATCGGGAGGTCCGAGACCTACCAACGCGCGCGCGAAGCTTTCCGCGTCGAACGGGCGCAGATCGTCGATTCCCTCGCCCACGCCGACCGCGACGACCGGCAGGCCGAAGCGCTTGACCAGCGCCACCAACACGCCGCCGCGCGCCGTGCCGTCGAGCTTGGCGACGACCAGCCCGGTGAGCTTGACCATCCGCTGGAAGGTCTCGACCTGCTGCAGCGCGTTCTGGCCGATGCCCGCGTCCAGCACCAGCAGCACGTCGTGCGGAGCGGACGGGTCGAGCTTGGCCAGCACGCGCGCGATCTTCCCGAGCTCCGCCATCAGATCGGCCTTGTTGTGCAGCCGCCCGGCGGTGTCGATCAGCAGCAGGTCCGAGCCCGCGCGCTTGGCCTCGTCCAGCGCCGAATAGGCCAGGCCCGCGGCGTCGGCCCCCGGCTCGCCCGCGACCACGGGCGCGCCCGCGCGCCGGCCCCAGACCTTCAGCTGCTCGACCGCCGCGGCGCGGAACGTGTCGCCCGCCACCAGCGTGACGCGCCGCCCCGCGCCACGCGCCAGATGCGCCAGCTTGGCGATCGTGGTGGTCTTACCGCTGCCGTTGACGCCGACCACCAGCGCCACATGGGGCCTATGCGCCGGATCGGCGGCGAAGGCGCGCTCGGCCGGCTTCAAGAGGCGCGCGATCTCGTCCGCCAGCGCGCGGCGCAGCTCCGCGTCCGATATGTCCTTGTCGAAGCGGTCCTTGGCGATGCGCTCGACCAGCTCGCGCGCCGCGCCCTGCCCCAGATCGGCCGCGATCAGCGCGTCTTCCAGCTCCGCCCGGGCCGCGGCGTCGAGCCGGCGCCCGGTCAGCGCGCCGGCGATGTTTTCGCTCAAGCGCGCGGAACTGCGCTTCAGCCCCGCTGCCAGGCGCTTCAGCCACGAGCCGCCGCTTTCCTCGCTCACGCCGCCGATCGTCCGGCCGGCCGGCCGACCAGCGCGCCGCCCTCGAGGTCCAGCCGCGCTGCGACGACGCTGCCCGGGTCAAGACCGGGCGCTTCCAGGCGCACCGAGCTGTAATCCTCGGCGCGGCCTTTGCCCGGCGCCTCGACCAGGACCCGGTCGAGCGTTCCGGCGCGGCGCGCAAGGTGCCGGGCGAGCGCCGCCTCGCCTTCGCGCCTGAGGCGTCCGGCCCGCGCGCGCGCCGCGTCGCCCGGCAACTGCCGCATGCGCGCGGCCGGCGTGCCGGCGCGCGCGGAGAACGGAAAGACATGCAGGAAGCTCAGGTCGCACTCCCGCACCAGGCCGAGCGTGTTTTCGAACATCGCTTCGGTCTCGGTCGGGAAGCCGGCGATCAGGTCGGCGCCAAACGCGACGCCCGGCCGCAGGCGCCGCGCGCGTTCGCATACCCGTAACAGATCGGAGCGCAGATGCCGGCGCTTCATGCGCTTCAGGATCATGTCGTCGCCGGACTGCGCGGAAAGATGCAGATGCGGCATCAATCGCGGCTCGTCGCCGATCAGCCGCCATAGATCATCGTCGATCTCGACCGGATCGAGCGAGGACAGGCGCAGGCGCTTGAGGCCCGGCACGAGCTTCAGCACGCGCCGCGCGAGCTGGCCGAGGCTGGGCCTGCCCGGCAGGTCCTGGCCGTAGGCCGTCAGGTCCACCCCCGTCAGCACGATTTCGGCGACGCCCGCCCCGGCATAGGCGCGCGCCTGCTCGACCACCGCGCCCGCGGGCAGGCTGCGGCTGGGGCCGCGGCCATAGGGAATGATGCAGAAGGTGCAGCGGTGGTCGCAGCCCTGCTGCACCTGCAGGAAGGCGCGGGCGCGGCGCTCGAAGCCCGAGAGCAGATGCCCGGCCGTCTCGCGCGCCTGCATGATGTCGCCCACCGCGACGCGTTGGGGCGACGGCGCGAAGGTCTCGGCCTTCATCTTCTCGGCGTTGCCGACCACGCGGTCGACCTCGGGCATCGCGGCAAAGCGCTCCGGCGCGATCTGCGCCGCGCAGCCCGTGACGATGATCGTGGCTTGGGGCCGCGCGCGGCGCGCCTTGCGGATCGCCTGGCGCGCCTGGCGTTCGGCTTCGGCGGTGACGGCGCATGTGTTGACGATGACGGCGTCGGCCGCGCCCGCGCCCGAGGCCAGCTCGCGCATGACCGCCGACTCGTAGGCGTTGAGGCGGCAGCCGAAGGTGATGACCTGGGTCTCGGCCATGGCGTCAGCCGAGCAGCGCGGCGTCGAGCGTGCCGGTGAAGCTTACAGAGACCGGGCCGGTCATCGTCACCCGATCGTCGGCCAGCCATTCGACGTCGAGCTCGCCGCCGTCGAGCGCCACGCTCGCCTTGCGCCCGACCAGCGACCGGCGGCTGGCCGCGACCAGCGCGGCGCAGGCCCCGGTGCCGCAGGCGAGCGTCAGCCCCGCGCCGCGCTCCCACACGCGAAGCCGAATGCGCGAAGAAGAGACGATCTCGGCCACGCCGATATTGGCGCGCTCGGGGAACATCTCGTCGTGTTCGAGTTGCGGCCCCAGCGCGCGCAAATCGACCGCGGCTGCGTCCGGCACGAAGAACACGGCGTGCGGATTGCCCATGTTGACGCACACCGCGTCCCTGAGCGGTCCGGCCGAAATCGGCACGTGGTTGGTGTCGCACTCCCTGGCCAGCGGAATCTCGCGCCAGCCGAGCCGGGCGGGGCCCATGTCGACCGTGATCCGGCCGCCCCTCGCCGAAACGGCGTCGAGGCGGCCGGACGCGGTTTCGATCACCGCTTCCTCGCTGCCCTTTTCGCGCATCACCAGCGCGGCCACGCAGCGCGCGCCGTTGCCGCAGGCCGCGACCTCGCCGCCGTCGCTGTTGTAGATGCGCATGAACACGTCGGCCTTGGGGTCGCGCGGGCGCTCCAGCACGAACAACTGGTCGCAGCCCACCCCCAGGCGCCGATCGGCGATCGCGCGCGCCCGGGCCCTGTCGAGCGCGACCGGGCCCAAGCGGCCGTCGAGCACGACGAAATCGTTGCCCAGCCCGTGCATCTTGACGAACTTTAAGCCGCCGGCCGCCTGGGGCTTATGCGGGGGTTTATGCGGGACGTCGTTCATGGGGCCGGGTTATAGGCCGGGCCCCGCGCCCGTACAACCCGGCCCGCCGCCCATACAAGACGGCGGAAACGCGCGCCCGCACCGGCGACGGCGGCGCTGCGGCGCTATTCGGCGCGGTTGCGGTTGAGGCCGCGGATGAAGGTCAATACCCGCTTGCGCAGGCGCTGGCTTTTCACCGCGTAGTAGGAGTCCAGCAGCTCCTGCGTCTCCTTGGCGCCCATCAGGCCGGGGGCGAAGGCGGCGCGGTTTTCGGCCGCGATCTTGCGCGGCAACGCCGATTTGATCGGCGGCTGCGGCGGCAGGTCGTCGAAGAAGAACGACACCGGCACGTTCAGCACCTTGCTGAGCTCGAACATGCGGCTGGCGCCGATGCGGTTGGTGCCGCGTTCGTTTTTCTGGATCTGCTGGAAGCTGACGCCGACGGACTTGGCCAGGTTTTTCTGGCTCAAACCGAGCTGCACGCGGCGCTCGCGCACGCGCTTGCCGACATGGACATCGATGGCGTCGCCTGCGGGTCTACGACTCACGGAATACCTGCCTTTGGATAGTTAAAGCGGCTTGGCGGGAAGCGAACGTCGGCATCGGGAAAACCCGGCGGTCGCTCGATTTTCACTAGACTACAATAAGCCCTTTTTTGGGCCATTCAACCGCTTGGTTAAATCCAACCCCGCCGCGGCGGACACGGCCACGGAAATGCGGGATAAGCGGCGGAACGCGCGGGGCATGTCCGACGGAAGGCGCGGCCTAGCGCCGGGAACGGCGCTCCGCGGCGATCGCCCGCAGCAGCCGGATGATGTCGCGCCGGGTCTCGGCGTCGGCGATCTCCTCGAACGCGGCGAGCAGGGCCCGGGTCTCGGTGGTCCGGTCCGGCTGCGCCAGGGCGAGCGCGGCCGCGTTCGAGGCGCCGACCGTGGCCTCGGGCAGGCCCTCGAAAAACCAGGCGACCGGCTTTTCCAGGGCCCGCGCGATCTGAAACAGGCAGCGCGCGCTCAGCCGCGCCGTGCCGCGCTCGTAGCCGGCCACGCGCGCGGCCTGCGTGCCGACGCGCTCGGCAAGCTCGCGGGGGCTCAAGCCCGCCTGCTCGCGCGCGCGGCGCAGCCGGGCGCCGATGCGGGCGAGAACCGCGAGATTTCGTTCCTGGGCCAAGCGCTTGCGCTCTACCATTACTGCGTGTATCTTACTCACCCGCAAAATTTTAACGAGACATTTTTAACAAACTATTCCCCCCGCTGCCAAGCGTCATGCGACAGGGTGCGACATGGGCTCGGCCCGGACACGGCCTTGACGGTGGATAGGCGATCCCCCTAGTCTCCGCCGCGTTTCGGGCAGCCCAACCTGCCAGCGTCCGCGCCCCTAGGGGGCCCCGAGGGGCGGATGTCCGCCAGTCCGCGAGTGTCGCGCACTGGCGCGTTGGCGTTTGGGCGGCCGTTCGTTTGGAACCAAGGGCCGAGGAGCGATGTTCGACAGCCTGACCGGAAAGCTCGGCGAGATACTGGAGCGGCTGCGCAAGCGCGCCGCCCTGGGGCCCCAGGACGTGGACGAGGCCCTGCGCGCGGTGCGCGTGGCGCTGCTGGAAGCCGACGTCGCCCTGCCCGTGGTGAAGGACTTCATCGCCCGGACGCGGGAAAAAGCCATGGGCCAGGAGGTGCTGCGCTCGGTCACCCCCGGCCAGATGGTCATAAAGATCGTCCACGACGAGCTGGTGCGCATGCTGGACGGCGACGGGGCGGCGGACGAGCGGGGCGGCGAGGTCGATCTGAACGCCCCACCGCCGGTGGTGGTGCTGATGGTGGGCCTCCAGGGCTCGGGCAAGACCACGACCACCGCCAAGCTCGGGCTGCGCCTGGCCGGCCGCGAGAAGAAGAAAGTGCTGATGGCCTCGCTCGACACCCAGCGCCCGGCCGCGCAGGAGCAGCTGGCCGTGCTGGGCCTTGAGGCCGGCGTCAAGACCCTGCCGGTGGTTCAGGGCCAGCCGCCGCTGGACATCGCCAAGCGCGCGCTGATCGCGGCCCGGCTCGAAGGCTGCGACGTGGTGCTGCTGGACACGGCCGGCCGGCTGCAGATCGACGACGCGCTGATGGCCGAGGTCAAGGCGGTCAGCGACTTGACCCGGCCGCGCGAGACGCTTCTGGTCGCCGACGCCATGACCGGCCAGGACGCGGTCAACGTGGCGCGCGGCTTCAACGAGAAGCTGGGACTGACCGGCATCGTGCTGACGCGCGTCGATGGCGACGCGCGCGGGGGCGCCGCGCTGTCGATGCGCGCGGTCACCGGAAAGCCGATCAAGCTGATCGGCGTGGGCGAAAGGCTGGACGCGCTGGAGCCGTTCCACGCCGGCCGCGTCGCCGGGCGCATCCTGGGCATGGGCGACGTGGTCGGCTTGGTGGAAAAGGCGGCCGCGACGATCGAGCGCGAGGACGCCGAGAAGCTGGCGTTGAAGGCGCAGAAGGGCCAGCTCGACATGGACGACCTGGCCAACCAGCTACGCCAGATGCGCAAAATGGGGGGCTTGAGCTCGATGATGGGAATGCTGCCGGGCATCGGACAGATGCAAAAGCAGATCGCCAGCGCCAAGATCGACGACGGGTTGTTGAAGCGCCAGGAGGCGATCATCCAGTCCATGACCAAGAAGGAGCGGCGCAACGTGAAGCTGCTGAACGCCTCGCGCCGGCGTCGGATCGCCGCCGGGTCCGGCACCACGGTGCAGGACGTCAACCGCCTGGTGAAGCAGTTCGACGACATGAGCCGCATGATGAAGCAGATGGGAAAGCTGGGGCAGAAGGGGATGATGCGCCACGGCCTGGCGGGCCTGGGCATCGGCCGGCCCCGCTGACGCCCGGACCGATTCCACGATCACGACGACCGACGCGATTTGACAACGAAAGGACCTGAACCGACATGAGCTTGAAGATCCGCATGGCCCGCGGCGGCGCCAAGAAGCGCCCGTTCTTCCGCATCGTCGTGGCCGATTCGCGCAGCCCGCGCGACGGCCGCTTCATCGAGCGCATCGGCTCGTACAACCCGATGCTGCCCAAGGACCACGCCGAGCGCGTGGTGATCCTGGAGGATCGGGTGAAGCACTGGCTCGGCGTGGGCGCCAAACCGTCGGACCGCGTGGCGCGGTTCCTGTACGAGCGCAAGCTGGGGCCGAAGCCCGAGATTCCGCAGCAGACCAAGCAGCATCTGCCCAGGGCCGGACGCAAGAAGGACGAGAAGCCGGCGGCGGCCAAACCGGCGGCGGCCATACCTGTGTCGGAAGCCCCGGCGGCCGAAAAGCCGGCGAGCTGAACCCCGGAGCGGGCGAGCGGAAGCGGGATGCCGGCGAACATGGCCATGCGGGACGCAAAGTCGGGGCGGGACGCAAAGCCGGGGCGGGACGCAAAGCCGGGCAGCGGCGCCATGCGCGCGCCGCGCGTGCGAGCCGAACCGCAACGCATATGCGTGGGCGTCATCCTCGGCGCGCATGGCGTGCGCGGCGCCGTCAGGGTGAAGAGCTTCACCCATGAGCCGGGCGACGTGGCGGCCTATGGCGCGCTGAGCGACGCGGCGGGCCAGCGGCGCTACGCGCTGAAGCCGGTGGGCGCGGCGCGCGGCGCGGTGCTGGCGGCGGTCGAGGGCGTCGAGGACCGCGACGCGGCCGAGGCCCTGCGCGGCGTGAGGCTTTACGCCGAACGCGGTCTTTTCCCGACGCTGAGGGAAAACGAGTTCTACC
>JBQTIS010000523.1:0-7409 GCA_052387895.1 Rhodospirillales bacterium
GTCGAGCGCGCCCTGACCGCGGCGCCGCTGCTGCATTTCCTCGACGAGCACGAGATTCCGCACCTGATCTTCGTCAACAAGATGGACTCGACCGAGGCGCGCGTGCGCGACGTGCTCGACGCCCTCCAGGGCCTCTCCGACCGTCCGCTGGTGCTGCGCCAGGTGCCGATCCGCACGGGCGAGACGGTCGAGGGCTATGTCGACGTGGTCAGCGAGCGCGCCTACCGCTACAAGCCCGGCCAGGCCTCGGACCTGATTCCGCTGCCCGACGACATGCAGCCGCGCGAAAAGGAGGTGCGCCAGGGCCTGTTGGAGAAGCTGGCCGATTTCGACGACAAGCTGCTGGAGCAGTTGCTGGAAGACGTGGTGCCGCCGAAGGAGGAGATCTACCGGCATCTCTCGGCCAACCTCGCCAAGGACAAGATCGTGCCCGTGTTCCTGGGCGCGGCCGGCAATGACCACGGCGTGCGCCGCCTGCTGAAGGCGCTGCGCCACGAGGTGCCCGACGTCGCCCAGACCGCCCAGCGCCTGGGCGTCGCGTCGGGCGCAGCGCCGCTGCTGCGCGTGTTCAAAACCCTGCACCAGCCCCACGCCGGCAAGCTCAGCTTCGCGCGGGTGATGCGCGGCGCGGTCAAGGACAACGCCACGTTGGGCCAGGACCGCATCGGCGGCATCTTCCGCATGAAGGGCAGCGACCAGGCCAAGCTCAACGAGGCCGTCGCCGGCGACGTGGTGGCGCTTGGCCGCATGGAGCACGCCAGGACCGGCCAGGCGCTGACCCCGTCCGGCGACGCCGGCGAAGAGGGCGGCGCGTTCGCCGCGGCCCTCACGCCGGTCTATTCGCTGGCGATCACGGCCGAAAAGCGCGCCGACGAGGTGAAGCTGTCGGGCTCGCTCGCCAAGCTGGTGGAGGAAGACCCCTCGCTGGCGGTCGAGCACAACGCCGACACGCACGAGCACCTGATCCTGGGCCAAGGCGACATCCACTTGCAGGTTGCGGTCGACCGGCTGAAATCGAAGTTCGGCCTGCCGGTCGCGACGCGTCGCCCGCAGGTGCCATACAAAGAGACGATCCGCGCCGGCCTCAAGCACCACGCCCGCTACAAGCGCCAGACCGGCGGCCACGGCCAGTTCGCCGACATCCATATCGAGATCAAGCCGCGCCCTCGCGGGGCCGGGTTCGAGTTCACCGAGACCGTGGTCGGCGGCGCGGTGCCGCGCAACTTCATCCCCTCGGTCGAGATCGGCGTCACCGACTATCTGAAGAAAGGCACGCTGGGCTTTCCCGTGGTCGATATCGGCGTCAACCTCTACGACGGCCAGTATCACGATGTCGACAGCTCGGATATGGCGTTCCGCACTTGCGCCGGGCAGGGCATGCGCGAGGCGATGCCGAAATGCGGGCCCGTGCTGCTCGAGCCGATCATGCATGTCGAGATCGCCGTGCCCAACACCTACACCGCCAAGGTGCAGCGCCTGGTGACGGGCCGCCGCGGGCAGGTGCAGGGCTTCGACGCCAAGCAGGGCTGGAACGGCTGGGACCTGGTGACGGCGCAGATGCCGCAGTCCGAGCTGCACGACCTGATCGTCGAGCTGCGCTCGCTGACGCTGGGCGTGGGCACCTTCACCTGCAGGTTTGATCGCCTGCAGGAGTTGACCGGGCGGCTGGCCGACCAGATCGTCCAGGCGCGCACCGCCCAAGCCGCCGCTCAATAGCAGCGCACCGCCAACGCGCCGCGGCGCGATTGAGCGCCGGCAGGGGCATGCCGCATCCGGCGGGGCGGGAAAACATCGCATTTGAAGAGGCAATTTCTCTTGAATTTATTCCTTCGTGCCTTATCTTAGGAATAACCTTAGAATACTTCTAAGTATAGGAGTCCGCCATGAAGATCGACATCGGGATCAACCAGAAGGACCGCAAAGCCATCGCCGAGGGCTTGGCGCGCGTGCTGGCGGACACCTATACGCTCTACCTCAAGACCCACAATTTCCACTGGAACGTGACCGGCCCGCAGTTCAACACGCTGCACACGATGTTCATGGCGGAGTACACAGAGTTGTGGAACGCGGTCGACCTGGTCGCCGAACGCATCCGGGCCCTGGGCCATCCCGCGCCCGGCAGCTACGCCCAATTCTCCAAGCTCACCACCATCAAGGAAGCCCAGGGCGTGCCCAGCGCCAACGAGATGCTGAAGCAGCTGGTCGCCGGCCACGAGGCCGTGGCGCGGACCGCGCGCAAGGTGTTTCCCACCGCCGAGGCGGCGAACGATCAGCCGACCATCGACCTTCTGACCCAGCGCCTGGACGTTCACGAAAAGACCGCCTGGATGCTGCGCTCGATGCTGGCCTAGGCGGTGGCCCTTCACCGACAGTTGATTTGTGCGTGTGTTCGGCAGACCCTACCAGAAGCGGCGCAATACGTGGGAAGGGCCGGACCATGCTGATCAAGCGCAAACGCGGCTGGGAAATCCCGGAATCGCAGGCGACGCCGGAAGCGCTGTTCCACGGCCGCCGCCGCATCGTCAAAGCGTTCGCCGCCGGGCCAATCCTGCTCGCCGGCGCGAAGGCGTTGGGCGCGCTCGACGCCTTCAATTTGGCCGGGGCAGCCATGGCCCAGGACGCCGATCCCTCGGCCGGGCTTTATCCGGCGAAGCCCAATCTGAAATACAAGGTCAAGCTGCCGCTGACGCCCGAGAAGGACGCCACGACCTACAACAACTTCTACGAATACGGCTCGCACAAGCAGATCTCTAGGGCCGCGCAGGAGCTGAAGACCCGCCCCTGGACCGTCAAGATCGGCGGCATGGTCGAAAAGCCGATCGAGGTCGGCATCGACGACCTGCTCAAGGCCATGCCCCTGGAAGAGCGCACCTACCGCCATCGCTGCGTCGAGGCGTGGTCGATGAAGGTGCCGTGGAGCGGTTTTGCGATGAAGGCCCTGGTCGACTACGCCAAGCCGCTCGGCTCGGCCAAGTACGTCGAGATGAAGACCTTCGTCGACGTGAAGATGGCGCCGGGCCAGCGCAGCTTCTGGTATCCCTGGCCCTACACCGAGGGCCTGACCATCGAAGAGGCGACCAACGAGCTGGCGTTCATGGTCACCGGGCTCTACGGCAAGCCGGTGCCGAAGCAGAACGGCGCCCCCTTGCGCCTGGCCGTGCCGTGGAAATACGGGTACAAGTCGGTCAAGTCGATCGTCAGTTTTGCCTTCACCGACAAGCGCCCGAAGAGCTTCTGGGAGGCGTTGCAGGCCTCGGAGTACGGGTTCTGGGCCAACGTCAACCCGGCGGTGGCGCATCCCCGCTGGAGCCAGGCCCAGGAAACCGACCTCGGCACCCAGGAGAAAATCCCGACCATCATCTTCAACGGCTACGGCGAATACGTGGCCGACCTGTACAAAGGCCTGGAAAAAGAGCGGCTGTGGGCCTAGGCGGCCGCGCCGCCGTCACTTCGCGATCGCGTATTGCAGCGCGTTCTCCGCGCTCTCCGCGCGCACGGTGATCAGCGAGCCGCACAGCACGCGCTGCTCGGGCTTGTCCTTGTCGCCCTGCGCCAGCTCGACCGGCTGCTGGAAGCGGTCGCTCTGGACCTTGAACTTGCCCAGCTCGGCGCGCAGCCAGAAGCACAGGACCACGCGGCTGCGCAAGTCGCGGTCGCCGCTCTGGTACAGCACCACGTCCTTGTCGGCCGGCAGGTTCTTCCAGATCAGGACATCCGCCCTGGCGTCGCCGCGGGAAATTCCCGCCACCGCCAGCGCCGCCGCCAGCCCCAATACTCGCCGATTCATTCGCATGCGCTCCCGTTCCCGTCGGTCAGGGCCCATGATCCGGCGGCCGCGCGGCCCGTGTCAATCCACGGAAGCAGAACGCTTGCGGCGGTTCAGCGCTTGACGAACAGGAAGTCGCCGCCGTCGTGCCCGGCCTGGCGTATGTCGGCGTATTCCGGCACCTGGCCCGCCGAATTCAGCGCGATCGGCCGGCGGATGGCCCCGAACAGCGCCTGGCCGTCCATGATGTCGGGGTTGCCGCGCAGCGCGTCGAGGAACGCCTTGGCGAACACGGAGTGCCCGCCGCCGCCGCCGTCCATCACCGGCTCCACGCCGCCCGAGGTCAGCACCGTGCGCGAGCGCTTGCCGTGGATGCGCTCGATCCACTGCGCGGTCTTCTCGGACTGCGCCGTGGCGATGTTGGCCTCGACGTCGCGCAGCAGCGTGCCCGAGTAGCAGGAGTCCGCCACCACCATGATGTGCCGCGCCTGGATCGCCTTGATGACGTCGGTCAAATCGGTGGTCGGCACCCAGTTGGTCGGCAGGTCGGGATCGGCGTCCACCGGCAGCCAGTAGCCGCGGCCGGTTTCCTTGTCCACTACGCCGTGGCCGGCGTAATAGATCAACAGGCTGTCCTTCTCGCCCAGCTTCGCGCGCATCCGGTACAGCGCCTCCAGGATCTGCTGGCGCGTGCCGTCGAGCACCAAATCCACGTTGAACTTGTAGGTGTCGCGCAGCACGTCGGCCACCACGCGCGCGTCGTTGGCGGCGGTGTCCAGCGGCTTCACCTTGCGATAGGCGTTGTTGCCGATCACCACGGCGTTGAAGCTGCCGAAATCGATGTTGCGCAGCTGCTCGGGGCTGAGGCCGCCCAACCCGGCAAGGCTCGCGGCACCGGCCGAAGCCGTGGCCGGCTCGGGCTGCGCGCCCGGCTTGCGGGTGACGGCGACGGTCTTGACCGCGGCGTTGCCCCATTCGTCGGTCGCGGCCAGCTTCAGCTCGCTCGATCCCACCGGCACGCCGCGGCGCACCGTGAAGCTGCCGTCCTTGTCCACGGGCACGGCCTGGCCGTTGACCGTGAACTCGATGATCACCGAGCCGTCGCTGACCTTGCCGGTCAGCTCGACCACCGGGCCCAGCGTCTCGACCCGCGACGGCACCGCGATGACCGGCGCCTTGGTGTCGATCGTGGGCTGTCCGGCCTGCTGGATGACGTTGCTGCCGGCGGGCGCCGCCGGTTTCCGGGCCGGTCTCGGCGCCGGCGCGGCCGAGGCTTGCGGAGCGGGGACAGGGGCGGTCGGCGGCGCGTAACCCGGGGCGGGCGCGGCGGCCATGGCCATGGGCGGCGGCGCGCCGCCCACGCGGGTCAGATTCATGGTCGCGGCCAGCGCGCCGAGGCGGCCCTGGCCCTCGAAGGTGGCGCCGGTGAAGATGCCGCGAATTTCCAGCGTCGTGTCGCCGCCGCGCATGGCGTCGTCGCCGGCCCTGCCGGCCAGCGCCACCTGGCCGCCGGAATCGATCGTGCCTTCGGCCTTCACGCGCTCGCTGCCACGCACTTGGTCGATGATCAGCTTGCCGTTCGCCACCTTGGCGGTGACGACGAAATGCTTGCCGCGCGGAGTGATGGTGCCTTTCCACTCGCCGTCCAACGGGTTCGCCGCCGCGACCGCCGGCATCGGCGCGGGCGCGGAAACCGGCGCCGTCACTGGCGCGCCGGCCTTGCCCAGGGTCAGGATCATGCGGCACGGGCCGGCTTGGCCCTCGGCGTAAAGCGTGGTGGCGCTCAACAGCCGCCCCTTGGCCTGAAGCGCGCTGCCGGTGGCGTCCACGCCCGCCGCCTCGACGCCGCCGTCGGGCGCGAAGCGGCCGTTCAGGTCGCGGCCCGCGCCGCCGGAGAAGAACACGCCGGCGAAATTGTCGCCGGTGACGATGACCGAGGCGGGACCCTCGTCACTGCCGCCGGCGCATTGGCGCTGCATCTTTCCCGACCACTCGCCGTCGCGCGGGCCGGCGGCGGCCGCCTGCGGCGGCGCGGCATAGGCTTGCGGCGGCGGCGCGGAATAAGCCGGCGGCGGAGCCGAATAGGCCTGCGGCGGCGGCGCGGCGTAGCCGGGCTGCTGCTGGGCATAGGGCGCCGGGGCCGGCCGGGAGAGCGCCGCGAAGGCGGCATCGCGGCCGCGTAACGCCTCGGGCATGTTGGGCTTGAGCTTGAGCGCGGTCTCGTAGGCCTGCAGCGCTTCGCGTGGCTGGCCGACCGACATATGGGCGTCGCCCAACAGGCGCCATGCCTTTTGGTTCTTGTTGTCGTCGTTGACGGCGGCCGCGCAAGCCTGCACCGCCGCCGGGCCGGACGACAGCTCGCACGCCTTGCCATAGTCGGGCTTCTCGGGCTGGGGCGCGCGCTGGATCACCATGCCGCCGCCGCCGCGGCCCACGCCGATCGAGAACTGCGCCCAGGCCGGTCCGGCCGCCAGCAACCCAAGCACGATCAAGAATATCAGTGGTTTACGCATGGCCCACCTCGTCCGCGCGCGTGGCTTGCGCAAGCCGGATACTACACCAAATTTGAAGATAGCAGGAGACCCGAACCGGCGACGTGACGCGCTTCACACCGGTTTGTCCAGCCGGATCAACGCCTTCGCCCGGCCGATGGCCGCGACGGACTTCTGCCCATCAGGTCCTTGATGAAGCGGGGCAAAGCGAAGCAGCCGGCGTGCAGCGCGGGCGTGTAGTAGCGCGTCTTGATGCCCGAGGCCTTGAACCGCTTGGCGATGATCCTGGCGCCCGCCCGTCGCGGGGCCGTGCTGTCCGAGCCCCAGCCGAACGCCATGAAGCCGCCGTAATAGGTCGGCACCGCGGCTAGGTAAAAAGCCGTGTCTATGAACAGGCTCTTCAGCCGCTTGGCGGTGTTGGCCAGCTCGTCCGGCTGGAAGAACGGCACGCCGTTCTGGGTCACCAGGATGCCGCCCCGGTTAAGGCACCGCTTGCAGTCGGCGTAGAACGCGCGCGTGAACAGCGCCGCGCCCGGCCCCTGCGGGTCGGTCGAGTCGATGATGATCACGTCGAACTTGTCCGCGCAGGTCTTGACGAACAGGGCGCCGTCGGCGATCCGCAGGTCCAGCTTCTTGTTCTTGAACGCGGCCGCGCCGATCGACGGGATGTAGGCGGCGCACAGATCGACCACGCCGCGGTCGATCTCGACCATGGTCACGCGCTCGACGCCGCGGTGCTTCAACGCCTCGCGCGCCATGCCGCCGTCGCCGCCGCCCACGATCAGCACGCGCCTCGCCCGCCCATGCGCCAGGATCGGCACGTGGGTCAGCATCTCGTGATAGATGAACTCGTCGCCCTCGGTCGTCTGGATCACGCCGTCCAGCGCCAGGATGCGGCCCATGACCGGGTTCTCGAAGATCACCAGGTCCTGGTGCTCGGTGCGCTCGCGGAAGACGACCTTATCGATGGCGAAACGCTGGGCAATGTCCCGGTATAGCGTTTCGTCGTACCACTCCGTCACTTCACCCGGCCCCGGCGCAATTCCTCGACCTCGATGCGCGCCGGCTTGAAGAAGCGGTCGAGCACCGGGATCGACTTCTGCGCGTCGGCAGTGCCGCACATGAAGACGTCGAGCGCGGCATAGGCGCGC
>JBQTIS010000524.1:0-3038 GCA_052387895.1 Rhodospirillales bacterium
ATGAGCGTCACCGGCGGTTGACGCCCGGCGGGTTTTTTGGGGGCCGACCCATGTCCGTCATGCAAGCACGCCACGACGCGGTCGCCGAGCTGATAGCCGGGGTCAAGCGCGTAGAGGCCGAACACGGCGCGACGCCACGGACGCTCGACCGCATCAAGCCGCTGCTGATCGGCCTCGCCATGCGCGGCGAGCTGTTCCCGAAGGACCAGTTTTTCGTCCCCGGTACCGACAAGGGCCGCATCTACCGGCTGGCCGAGGACCCCGACCACCGCTTCGCGCTCTATGCCTCGGCCGGCATGCCGGGAAAGCGCCAACCGCCGCACAACCACACCACCTGGGCCTGCATCGCAGGCGTCTATGGCCGCGAGCACAACGTGTTCTACGAGCGCATCGACGACCGCGCGACGCCGGGCCGGGGCAAGCTTCGCACGACCGGCGAGCTGACGGTGGTCAAGGGCAACGCCGTCGCCTTCATGCCCGACGACTTCCACACCATCGAGGTCCTGGGGAGCGAGCCGTCGCTGCACCTGCATCTCTACGGCCGCAGCCTGGAGCACCTGCCCGGACGCATCAGCTTCGAGAGCGTGGAGGGCGGCGCCTGCAAGACTTTCCCCGCCAATCCCAACATCGCGACGTTGCAAATCCCCGCTCCCGCGTTGAAGGCGATGATCCGCGACGGCGAGGAGCTGGCGATCCTGGACGTGCGCGAGGAAGGGCCGTTCGCCCGCGCGCACCTGCTGTTTGCGGCGTCGCTGCCCTTGAGCCACATCGAAACCCGCGTGGCCGCCCTGGTTCCGCGCCGGGGCGTACGCGTGGTGGTGGCGGACAGCGACGGCGGCGCACTGGCGGAAAAGGCCGCGCGGCGGCTGTTCGAATTCGGCTACACCAATATCGCGATCCTCAGGGGCGGCGCGCAGGGCTGGAAGGACGCCGGCTTCGAGCTGTTCAGCGGCGTCTATGTGCCGAGCAAGGCGTTCGGCGAGATCGTCGAGCACGAATGCGCCACGCCGCGCATCGAGGCGGCCGAGTTGAAGGAAAAACTCGACGCGGGCGAGGACATCGTGATCCTCGACAGCCGCCCGATGGACGAGTTCGCGCGCATGAGCATCCCCGGCGGGGTGGACTGCCCGGGCGCGGAACTGGTCTATCGCGTGCACGACATGGCGCCCGATCCCAAGACCACGGTGGTGGTCAACTGCGCCGGGCGCACGCGCAGCATCATCGGCGCGCAGTCGCTGATCAACGCCGGCGTCCCGAACCGGGTGATGGCGCTGAAGAACGGCACCATGGGCTGGCACCTCGAGGGCTTCGCGCTGGCGCGCGGCGAAACCCGCCACGCCCCGCCGCCCGGCCCCGAGGGCTTGAAGAAGGCCAAGCAGCGCGTGGCCGACGTGGCGCGGCGCTTCGGCGTCAAGCGCATCGGCCATGACGCCCTGGCGAAGTTCCGGACCGAGCGCGACCAGCGCACGCTCTACCTGTTCGACGTGCGCACGCCCGAGGAATACCGCGCCGGGCACCTGTCCGGGTCGCGGACGGCGCCGGGCGGACAATTGGTGCAGGCGACGGACACCTATGCCGGCACGCGCGGCGCGCGCATCGCGCTCGCGGACAACGACGGCGTGCGCGCGGCTATGACCGCCTCGTGGCTGACCCAAATGGGCTGGAGCGACGTGTTCGTGCTGGAGAACGCGCTGGACGGCCGGAAACTCGAATCCGGCGCTGAACGCACGGTTGTGCTGGGTGACCCGGGCGAGGTTCCGGGCATCGGCGCGGAAGCGCTGAAGGCGCGCATCGCCCGCGGCGGCGTCGCGGTGGTCGATCTCGATTCAAGCCTCAACTACAAGCGCGGCCACATACCCGGCGCCTGGTTCGCCGTGCGCTCCTCCCTGCCGCAAGCCGCAGCGAAACTTCCCGCCGGAAGCATCGTGGTCGTCACCTCGCCCGACGGAGTGCTGGCGAAATTCGCCGCCGCCGAGCTTGCCGCCGCAGGCCGCGAGGCGCTGGCGTTGGAAGGCGGCACGGCGGCATGGCGCGCGCAGGGCTTCGCGCTCGAAACCGGCGACGAGCGCTGGTCCGTCGAACCCGACGACATCTGGTACAAGCCCTACGAGAACGAGAAGGCGGTCGAGGAATCGATGAAAGCCTATCTCACCTGGGAAGTGGCGCTGGTCGAGCAGATCGAGCGCGACGGCGACGCGCGCTTCCGCGTCAGGATTTAGCGCCTCCCCCGCGTCGCGCTGCCGGCACCAGCGCCAGCGCGGCCGCCACGTTCAAGAGCGCCAGGGCCTCGAGCGCCCACAGCGTGGCTGGCACCCCGCTCCGCTCGATCAGCCACGCCGCGGCCGCCGGCGCCAGGGCCTGGGCAATCATGCTGGGAAAGCCGAGCCGGCCCATCAGCGTCGCGTAGCCCACGGGCCCGAACAGCGCCAGCGGCAGCGTGCCGCGCGCGATCGAGCGGATGCCCACGCCCGACCCGTAGGCGATCAGGCCCGCGGCGACCAGCGGTACACCCGCCACCAGCACGGCAAGTCCGGCCGCGACCAGCGCCGTCGCCAGCACCATGGTCCAGACGGGATGAATGCGCCTGCCCAGCACCATCTCCGCCACCCGCGCGCCGACCTGGCTGGGGCCCACCAGCGCCGCCAAGCCCACTGCGGCGGCCAGCGCGATGCCGCGCGCTTCGAGGAAGCCGAGCAGATGCACCGACACCACCGCCGTGACCACCGCCGACAGCGTGATGCACAGCGCCAGCGTCCGGTAAACCCAAAGCCTCGCCGACGCGGCCACGCCCTCGCCCGTTTGCGCCGCGGGCCTGGACGGCGGCGCGCGGCGCTCCTCGCGCGGCAGGGCGAAGGCGAGCGGCAGCACGATCAGCAGGTTGACGGCCGCATAGACCAAACACGCGCCGCGCCAGCCCAGCCACTCCGTCAACAGCACGCTCAAGGGCCAGCATACCGTGCTGGCGAAGCCGCCATAGAGCGTCAGCGCCGTGATCGCGCCGCGCGCCTGGGGCCCATAGAACCGGCCGAGCGCCGCGA
>JBQTIS010000525.1:0-1666 GCA_052387895.1 Rhodospirillales bacterium
CATGTCGATCATGACGACGCCGGCGATCTGCGCGCCGTTGCGGCTGCGCACGAGATCGACGGCGCGATGCTCCTCAAGCCGGCGCACGTCGCGCGCCCCGACCTGCTCGGCCAGCCGGTTGACGATCTCGATGCCGGTCAGATCGCCCTTGTGCACCGTGCGATCGAAAGTCTGCCCCGCGAAAGCCTTCTGGTGCACCGTGCCGTCGGGATTGCGGTCGAAGAAGCAACCCCACTCGTTCTCTAACTCGCGGATGCGTTGTTGCGCCGTCACGACCAGCGTCCAGGCCAGGTCCTGGTCGTTCAGCCACTTGCCGCCCTCGATCGTGTCCATGAAATGGCGCTCGACCGAATCCCCGGGCGAAAGCGCCACGTTGTAACCGCCCTGCACCATGCGCGTGCAGCCCGACTTGCCGAGCAATCCCTTGACGGCAATCGTGATGTCGAGCGCCGGATCGGCCTTGTGCGCGTGCAGCGCGGCCAGCAGCCCCGCCCCGCCCGCGCCCAGGATCAATATGTCGGTTCGGAGTCTAATCATAAGGATTGAACCACGGAGGAACAGAGACACAGAGGATATCCGATTGCGCCGCCCATAGCGGCGCGAAAATCATCTCTGTGTCTCTGTGGTTGATCTATTGCGCCTTCACGCCGATGGCGGCGAGCGCCGCGGCGCGGCGGTCGGTCGCGGATTTGTTCACCTGGTCGTAGACGCTGCCCCCATGCGAATCCATCGCCACCAGCAGCGGCCCGAAGCCCTTGACCTGGAACTTCCAGAGCGATTCCGGGGTGAGGTCGACCAGGTCCACGTCCTCGATCGACTCGATCCAGGTGGTCTCCAGCGCCGCGGCGCCCCCGATGATCGCGAGATAGGCCCCGCCCAGCTCCTTGAACGCCGCCAGGGTCGCGGGCCCCATGCCGCCCTTGCCGATGATCAGGCGCACGCCCTCCCGGGCCATCAGCGGCCGGGTGAAGCGCTCCATCCGCGCGCTGGTGGTGGTGCCGACGCAGATCGCCGCGTAGCCCGCCGGATTCTCGTTCGAGCCCGGCACCTTCCTGACATTGGGCGCGGTGTGGATCGCGGCGTGGCCCCCCATGTCGAAGCGCGTGCGCCTATCCTTGTCGAACATGTGGATCAGCGTGGCGTCGCGGAGGCCGTAGAGCGCGCCGTGGAGCGTCACGGTATCGCCCACCTTGAGCGCGCGGGCCTGGGCTTCGGTGATTGGGGGAGTCAGGTCGTGCTGCACCGCTAGAACCCGATCTCGACGCCATCGGCCGTGAACGTCGCGCTGGCGCGGCGCGCGGAGTGGCATTGGATGTTGACCGCCACCGGGTTCATGGTGATGTGCGTGGCGGCGAGCTCGACATGGACGGCGAACGACGTGGAATCCCCGCCCAGGCCCTGTGGCCCGATGCCCAGAGCATTGACTGCCTGGCCCAGTTCCTTTTCCAGTTTGGCCCCTTCGGGATCGGCGCAAGAACTGCCGAGCGGCCGCGTGGCGGCGACCTTGGCCAAGTGCATGCACAAATCCGACGTGCCGCCGACTCCCACCCCGACGATGGTCGGCGGGCAGACTTTGCCGCCCGCCTCGATCACCCGGTCCACCACGAAAGTCTTGATCGCGTCCACGCCCTCGGCCGGGATCGCCATCTTCAGCCAGGAGTTGTTT
>JBQTIS010000526.1:0-1924 GCA_052387895.1 Rhodospirillales bacterium
GGGTTGTGGACGATCCGGAAGGGCCGCGAAGTCATGAAGCGCGGCTATTTCCTCCTGACGCCGCTGCCCAAGCAGGCCATCGCCATGCTGCGCGAAGTGCGGCGCGTTACGGGTAAGTTCGATCACGTATTCATCGGCCGCAACGATCCGGCCAAGCCGCTGAGCGATGGGGCCATCGCCGGCATGTTCAAACGCATCGGCTCCCATGGCAAGCAGACGGCCCACGGATTCCGCCATCTGGTGAGCACCGCGCTCAACGATAAGGGCTACGAGGAAGACTGGATCGAGCGCCAACTAGCCCACGGCGATCCGGACAAGATTCGCGGCACCTACAACAAAGCCCACTATCTCGAACCGCGCCGTAAGATGATGCAAGACTGGGCGGACTTGCTGGACGCCATGCAATCAAAGGAGAGCAAGGTCGTGCCGATTCGACGGACAGCAACCTGACGCTGCTTCGGCTTTTCGATTGGAAAAACCCGCTCCATTTCGCGAGCATGGCCGCTTGCAGATTCCGACGGCGGATAGACGATAGAAGGATTACCGCTCAACTCGTGCAAATAGGCTTGTGTGCACTTGCCCGCTCTCGCTTTGCATCCCAACGTAGAGAATAGACTTAGCACCTGGAAATTCGATCAAGTGGTTGACGTGAGCCCTATTTCTCATCCAGGCGCGAGTAGAATCCGTTCTGCATTTGAGCCTGTCTGGCTCGGTTGAGCAACGGGACGGGGCGCGGAGCCCCCGGGTTGCTCAAGCGCCCCGTCCCGTTGCATGCCGGGAGCGCAGAGTTTGGCGTAAGTAACTGGCGCTAGATTGCCGAGCCGGCTGTGCGGCCTGACGGTGTTGTAGTCGATGCGCCAGGCTTCGATCTTCGACCGAGCGTCAGCGAGGCTCTCGAACCAGTGCTCATTCAAACACTCGTCGCGCAAGCGGCCGTTGAAGCTCTCGGCGAAAGCGTTTTGCTGCGGTTTGCCCGGTGCGATGTAGTGCCAGCCGATTCCCGTCTCCTGGCACCAGCGCAGGACCGCCATGCTGGTCAGCTCGGTGCCGTTGTCGGAAACGCAGGCCAGCGGTCTGCCGCGAGTCGTCATGACCGTGCTCAGTTCGCGCACCACGCGCAAGCCGGACAGGGAGGTGTCGGCCACCAGGCACAGGCACTCGCGGGTGAAGTCGTCCACGACGGTCAGGATGCGGAACCGGCGCCCGTCGGCCAGCGCGTCCGAGACGAAGTCCAAGGACCAACGCTGGTTCGGCCCCTGCGGCAATGCCAGCGGTGCCCTGGTGCCGAGCGCCCGCTTGCGCCCGCCCCGCCGGCGCACCTGCAATCGCTCCTCGGCATATAGTCGCCGCAGCTTCTTGTGGTTCATGATCGTGCCTTCCCGCCTCAGCAGGATGCCCAGCCGCCGGTACCCGAACCGCCGCCGGCAAGCGGCCAGCTCCCGCAGCCGGATACGCATGGCGTTATCCTCCGGTCTGGTGCTGCGGTAGCGCATCGAGCTGCGGTCCGCGCCGATCGCTCTGCACGCCCGCCGCTGGCTCACCTCGAAGTTCTTCTGAAGGTGCGACGCGGCCTCTCGTCTGGCGACGGGCGTCACCCTATTTTTGTTGCGATATCCTACAGCGTCGCGTTGGCGAGCATCGTCTCGGCCAACAGCTTCTTCAGCTTCGCGTTCTCCGCTTCGAGAACCCTCAGCCGACGAGCCTCCGACACCTCCAGGCCCCCGAACTTCGCCTTCCACTTGTAGAACGTGGCGCTGCTGATCCCGTGCTTGCGGCACACCTCGGCCGTCTTCGCCCCGGCCTCCTGCTCCTTCAGCACCGCAATGATCTGCTCTTCCGTAAACCGGCTTCCCCTCATCGTCCGTCCCCCTCATCGGTGGCCGGACTCTACTCAAATCTGGAGGAGTTTTAGGGGCTCACGTCA
>JBQTIS010000527.1:0-11128 GCA_052387895.1 Rhodospirillales bacterium
AACAGCGCGCCCACCAGCAGCGAAGCGGTCAGCGCGCCGTTCTGGCCGAGCGCCGCGTTGTTGAGGACCGCGGGGCTGACGAGCGCCGCCGCGCATGCAGCGAGGCCGAGCCCGCCTCGGCGCATCGCCGCCCAGAACAGCAGCAGCGTGCCGAAGGTCCAGGCCAGGTAGCTCGGGATCAACGGCAGGCGCGCGAGCGGCAGGCCGAGCAATAGCATCGTCGGCGGGTAGCTCCATTCCGAATCCTCGACGCGCGGGCTCAAGACCGAGCGCAGCCACTGGGAATACGCCGCCGGGTCGAACAGGGTATCGAGCCGGCCCGAGGCGGCCAGCACGCCGCCGGCCCACAGATTGGTGAAATCCCAGCTCGGCCATTTGGCGGCGACCGGCGAGAATCCGTCGGCGTCGACCTGCCACACCGCCCAGATCAAAAGCGCGCCGGGAACCAGGCCCAGCGCCGCGACCGCGGCCGGCCACAGAACGCGCAGATACTCGGCGCCGCGCGCGAGGATCGGGGACGGCATGGAGGCTGCATAGTCGCGCGCGGTCGTCCTGTCCAGGCGCGGCGGCCCTTTGCGGTTCCCGCGCACGCGCCTATCGTTTCGCGATGCCTGCTTGCCGCGCGCGTTCGTTGCGTTCGATCCTGGCTTTCCTGGCGCTGGCGCCGGCGCTGGTTTCCTGCGCCGACGCGCCGCACCGAGAGATCTGCGCGCGCGTGCTGGAGTTGGTGCTGCCGGCCGCCGCCGAACCTAGAATCGCATCGGTCGAGCGCGGCCCGGATTCGCCGAACGACGTGCGGATTCGATTTCGCCCGCGGGGCGCGTTCGAGGATCGCGAGCTGGTGTGCCGCTTCGCGCACGTCCGGGGCCAAGGCTTGGGGCTGCGCGCGGTCGAGTTGAACGGCCGCGCGCTGTCGCCGATCAGGCTGTTCCTGCTGCACCGCGCGCTGGGACAGGCGCCGCCGCCCGAGCTGTTGGGCGAGCCGGGCCGGCAGCCGCCATGGACCCTCGGCCTGCACCTGGCGTACTTGGCGCAGCAGGCGCTGAACGGCCTCGTGATCGGCTCGGTGATCGCGCTGGTGGCCGTGGGCTACACGATGGTCTACGGCATCACGCGCCACATCCAGTTCGCCTATGGCGAGCTGGTGACCATCGGCGCGGTGACGACCGGTCTGTTCTACGCGGCGCTTTGGCTCGCGGGTTCCGCCAATCTGGCGACGATGCTGGGGCTGGCGCTGCCGCTGGTGATCGCGCTGGCCGCGCTCCTCGGCCGGTCGATCGAGCGCGTGGCGTTCCGCCGGCTGACCTACGCCGGCACGCAGCCCGCGCTGATCGCCGCCATCGGCCTTTCGATATTTCTGCAGGAGTTCATACGGTTGAGCCAGGGCGCGCGCTCGCGCTGGATGCCGCCCTTGACGCCGGGGACGGTCGAACTGTTCACGGCCGGCGGATTCAGCGTGTCGCTGACCCATATGCAGATCGTGGTGGTGGCGCTGGCGGTCGCGCTGTCCTTGGCCCAGAGCTGGCTGCTGGCGCGCAGCCGCTACGGCCGCGCCTACCGCGCCGTGGCCGACGATCCGCGCATGGCGGCGCTTCTGGGCGTGGACGTCAACGGCGTGATCGCGCGCACCTATGCCCTGGGCGCGGCGCTGGCGGCGGTCGCGGGCGCCGCGATCATCATGCGCTACGGCGAGGCGGGGCCGGGCCTGGGCGCGGCCTTCGGCTTCAAGGCGCTGACCGCGGCGATCCTGGGCGGCATCGGCTCGTTCGCCGGCGCGCTGATCGGCGGATTGCTGATCGGGCTGGTCGAGGCGCTGTGGGCCGGCTATGCCGGCGCCGAGTGGCGCGACGCCGCCGTGTTCGCGGTCCTGGTGCTGGTGCTGGTGTTCAGGCCCGGGGGCCTGTTCGGCGCGGCCGAGCCGCTCATGCCTTGGGGCGGCGGGGGCGGCCCCGGTCCCGGTGGCGCGCTTCGATCGCGTCCAATACCGCCTTCTCAAGCGTGACGCCGTCGAGCCGGTTGATCTCCTGAATGCCGGTCGGCGAGGTGACGTTGATCTCGGTCAAATAATCGCCGATCACGTCGATGCCGACGAACACCAGGCCGCGCTCGCGCAAGGCCGGGCCGATGGCCTGGCAGATCTCCTTGTCGCGCGCCGACAGCGTCGACTTGGTGGCCCGGCCGCCGACATGCAGGTTCGAGCGCGCCTCGCCCGGGGCCGGCACGCGGTTGACCGCGCCCAGCGCCACGCCGTCGACCAGGATGATGCGCTTGTCGCCCGCGCGCACGCTGGGCACGTAGCGCTGCACGATGATCGGCTCGCGGTAGAGTTGCGTGAACAGCTCCAACAGCGCATTCAGGTTCTCGTCGCCCGGGCCGATGTGGAACACGCCCGCCCCGCCGTTGCCGAACAGCGGCTTGACGATGATGTCCTTGTGCTCGGCGCGGAACGCCAGGATCTCGGCGCGGTCGGAGGCGATGAGCGTCGGCGGCATCAGGTCGGGAAAATGCGTCACGAACAGCTTTTCCGGCGCGTTGCGCACGTGCGCCGGGTCGTTCACGACAAGCGTTTGCGGGTTGATGTGCTCCAGAAGATGCGTGGCGGTGATGTAGGCCATGTCGAAGGGCGGATCCTGGCGCATCAGCACCACGTCGAGCGTGGCGAGGTCGAGCGCCTGCGCCGGCCCCAGCGTGAAGTGGTCGCCCTTCTTGCGCCGGACCTCGAGCTTGCGCGCGCGCGCGTAGAGCCGGCCATGGCGCAGGCTCAAGTCGCGCGGCAGATAATGGAACAGTCCGTGGCCGCGCGCCTGGGCCTCGAGCGCCAGCACGAAGGTGGAATCGGCGTCGATGTCGACGGACTCGATCGGGTCCATCTGGATGCCGATAACGAGGCTCATGGCGCTCCCTTGTCCCGCGCGATTCGCGGGCCGGCACTATACAGGGCGGCACGGAGCGCCCCAAGGGGCCGCGGCCGGCGCGCCGCTCACCCCGCCGGACGGCCCAATCATGCCCGGGCGGGCGCGGAGGCGGCGGAGCGAACGGGCTGGGAAACGGCCTCGACGAGCCGATAGACGGTGGTCGGGCCTTCCCGGCCTCGCAGCACATGCGCGCCGAGAAAATCGAGCGGCACGGCCCCGCCGAGCGCGCTTGCGGTGGCATCGCTGATCAGAACCGCAACGTTGCCGCTGCCGAGAAAATCCGCGGCAAGCGCCTCGAGCCGCTGCGCCAAATTCACCGTATCACCGACGACGGTGTAATTCATTCTCCCTGGGGCGCCGATGTTGCCAACGATGACAGTCCCCGTGTGGATGCCGATGCGGACAGACACGGGAGGGAGCCCGTTTTGGACGCGCATAGCGTTGTCCGCCGCGATCGACCACGCGATCGACCGTGCGGCGCGGCATGCATGAATCGCGTGATCGGCTTGCCGCTCGGGCGCTCCCCAGAACGCCATCACCGCGTCGCCAATGAACTTGTCGATGGTTCCTTCCTCGCGCTCGACGCATTCCGCGACGAGAGCGAAGTGGTGGTTTAGAAACCCCGCCGTCTCCGCCGCGGTCATTCTCTCGGCCATCCGGGTAAATCCCACGACGTCGGTGAACATGACCGTCACCTCGCGGACTTCGAGCGCGCTCGCCGACTCGCCTTGCGCCATCAACCGCTTTACGAGCCGGCGCGGCACATAGGTCTGGAACCAATGGGCGGCGGCGATGAGGGCGTTATAGGCCCTGGCTGCCTCGTCGATCTCGCTGAGGCGGCTGCGCGGCGCCGGCTTTGCGGCGTCAAGCGCGAAATCCCGGATTGCCGACGTCGCGCGCGCGAGCCGGCGGACTGGCCGGCTGATCGCGCCGCCGAACGACCACGCGATCGCAAATGTGAGTAGAAGCACGGAGAACGCGATCCATGCCGCGTCCCGCAAACGGTTCGCTTCCTCCTCGAGATCGGCGAGCGGAAAATACCGGCCGATGAACCACGGCCGATCCGCATATCCGTCGATCTGTCGATAGATGAATACATACGGCGTACCGCCAACGTTCACGATGTGCCCGGCGAACGCGCCGATCAGCCCGGCGACGGCGCGTTCGTCGCGCACGGGGTCCCAGATCGCGGCCAGCACCGGATCGCCGATCTGATTCGCTTTTGGCAGCGGTTGATCGGGCTTGGCGAAGCGCTGCGCGCGGGCAAGCGCCGGATGCGCGAGCACGTCATCGCGGCCGTGCAGTATGAACGCGCTTGTTCGGCCTTCGACCAGCCATTCGGAAAGGACCTGGGACAGCGCGGTGACCGTCACCGTCGTGAACATCTCGCCGACAAACCTGCCCTTGGCACGGATCGGCGTGCGCAGATTGACCAGAGGCTGGACAAGCTGCGAGCTCCAAACAAGCCCGCTCCAATTGGGTCGTTCGGCCCGTTCGGCGGCCGCCAGCGCCTCCTCGATGCCAGGCACGTTCCGCATGTCGATGCGCCGCGCCACCGCGGCTTGCTCGTGCCGCTCGACGCGAATTTGCACGTAGTCGGAGCGGATAATCGCCAGTGCCGCGACTTGGGGCGTCGCCGCAAGCGCTGACGACAGACGGACGATCAAAGCCTCTTCGGCGTATGGATCCAGATCGCCCTTTTCCGCCAGGCCGGACAGAAATTGGGCCTGGGCCACGATCGGCTCCAAATGCAGCCGTATTCGGTCGGTGACTTGGCCGATCACCAGCTCCGTGCGCTCGCGCACCAAGTCCATGGTGTTCTGCCGACCGCGTTCGAGCACAAGAACAAGCATTGCGGCGGCCGCGACCACGATGGACCCAAACGCAACGGCCATCGCAAATCTAATCGAAATCCGCATGTTCGACCGTTCAGGCGGAAGGCGCCAAAGAGGGCGCGCCGGCAAGGACCGGCATCGTCTGTTCTTCAGTACCTCAGATGGATAACGGCGGGTGGCTTGTTGGCGATAGGCACGACGACGAAGATTTCATCCCGCGCCGTCCGTTGGATCTTTACATTCACCGGATGCCCGAGAGCCTTGAGCGTCGGCGGCAGGGTATTCCAATGATTGATGACGAGCACCCGGTCCTTGGCATGATCGGCGCGCAGTCGCGTCACGAGGCCTTGAATATCGTTCCGCGACACCTGTCGGATGGGAAGTCCAAGCTGCTTCGCGATCGGTTTGGCCGTTTGCACGGTCCGCAGCGTATCCGTCGCATAAATCGCGGTTATGCCGGCGTCCTTCAGACTGGACGCCAAATCCTCCGCGCGTTTGTGGCCGCTCTCAGACAGCGGCGTGTCGTCCTTGATCTGGTCCATCGACAGCAACTCTGGCGGCGAGGCATGCCGCACCACGAAGATGACTTCCTGGGCGGCGATCGGCGGTGAACCCCATGAGAAACCGAACACCGCGATTAACAACGTAAGAACGACCTTGCGATGCATGGTTCGCCCCCGCCTGCTTCATGGTTCGGTCCGCCATCTTGCTCCGGGTTGGCCGAAAAGTCACCGGATGCGCCCCGCCCCAAGGAGTTTCAGGGTCGGGGAAGCGCCAAAGCCCCGGCGCTGCGGGGGAGAAGACCGCCGGACGGCACCGCGTCGTGAGTCTGCCGCGCGTTGCATCGGCTCGGGCGTGGCGATACGCCGTTTCGCTCACCCCGACTTGCGCCTGGGGTCGTTCTTCAGCAGCACGTGGCTGACGATCCGCTTGACGTATCGCACGTCGCCCGCGCGGTGGATCACGCGGTCGAGCTCGGCCTGGTCCTGCGCCACGCCCGTGATGTAGACCACGCCGTTGACCGCGTCGACGTAGTAGTTCACCGCCAGCACCTGCTCGTCGACCATCAGGCCGGCGTTGATTTGGGCTGCGATCCAGGCGTCCCGCGCGTAGGCTCCGACCCCGCCCTCGACCGGCTGCAATTCGTTGATGACCTCCCTGACGCCGGCTTGCGCCCAGGCCAGCGCTTCCGCGCGCTCGCGCAAGCCCTTGTCGGCGAGGCCGCCCAAGAGCAGCACGCGGCCCTCGACCACGCGCACGGTGGCGGCGAGGAATATCTTCTCGCTGGCCTTGAAGAACGCCTCGCTGATCTTGAGCTTGACGGCCGCGTCCTGGGCCGTGCCGGTGAAGCCGCGCTCCTGCACCACGGCGGTGCCGGCGTTGGCGGCGACGCCGATGCCCGTGGTGATCGGATCGCAGCCCGGCAGCGCCAGCAGCATGAGCGCGGCCGCGAAGCGCCGCCGCCTCATTCGTCCTCGGTCCAAGCGCCGGCGAGATGGCGCGGCAGGCGCCAGGGTTCCACCAGCATGGCGTCGTAGCGCAGGCTCAATTTCGCGAATTGCGGGCGGCTGGAGAGAATCCAGCGTCCGGCGCGGCCGAGGCGCCGGCGCTGGCGCGGGCTGACCGCCGCGCCCGCCTCGTCGCGGCTCGGGCGCTGCTTCACCTCGATCACCGCCAACACGTTTCCGCGCCGGGCCAGGATGTCGATCTCGCCCACGGGGGTGCGCGCGCGCCGTTCCAGCACTCGGTATCCCTTCAGCCAAAGCCACCAGCAGCACAAGGTTTCGGCGCGCAGGCCCCGCCGCCATGCGCCGAGGCGGGAATTGGTCCCGGCGCCCCGGTTCACCGCTTGCGCCCCAGCTCGAGCGCGCGCCGGTAGACCCGCCGGCGTTGCAAGCCGGTCGCGGCCACTACCTCGTCCACCGCGTCGCGCAAACTCGCGCGCGACAGCGCCTCGGTCAACTGCGAGTCCAATTCGCCGCCGGCCCCGGCCGCTTCCGCGGCGACGGCCATGGCCGGGCCGACCACCACCACCACCTCGCCCCGGGGGGCGCCGGCCGCGGCATAGTGCGCCGCCAGCGCGCCGAGCCGCCCGCGCCGCACCTCCTCGAACCGCTTGGTCAGCTCGCGCGCCACAGCCGCCTCGCGCTCGCCGAGTTCCGCCGCCAGATCCGCCAGGCACGCCGCCAGACGGCGCGGCGATTCGTAGAACACCAGGGACCCGGGCACGGATTTGAGCGCGGCCAACGCCGCCCGGCGCCGGGCCTGGCGCGGGGGCGGGAACCCGGCGAAAAAGAACCGGTCGGTCGGCAGCCCGGCCAGGGTCAGCGCGCAGATCGCGGCCGAAGGTCCCGGCAGGGCGGATAAGGGAATGGCTTCCTCGAGGCAGGCGCGCACCAGCGTGTAGCCGGGGGCCGAGACCAGCGGCGAGCCGGCGGCGGACACCAGCGCCAGGGCCTCGCCCGATTTCAGGCGCTGGACCAGCTGCGGGCGCACGCGTTCGGCGTTGTGGTCGTGGTAGGCCAGAAGCGGCGTGGCGATGCCGTGCAGCGCGAACAGCTTCATGGTCACGCGGGTGTCCTCGCAGGCCACGGCCGCCACGCGCCTGAGCGTATCGAGCGCGCGCACGCTGATGTCGCCCGCGTTGCCGATGGGCGTGGCGACGATGCTCAAGCCCCGGGGGGCCGGGAATCCGCGCCCGGATTTTCCCGCAACGCCTTGATCCGGCCCAGGTTTACCCGGCGTTTGTTTACTTGGCATTCCCGCGCGGCTAGGCTCGCGGAATGACGGTGTGCGGCCGGATCTTGCCATTGGCGCTGGCGGTCTTTCTGCCGCCGGTTTTTCTGTTGCTGGGCGGCTGCAAGACGTTAGAGAGCCGCTGGCCCGGACCGCAAGAGCCTTCGACCGCCGATATCTTCCGTTGGCTAGACGGCGGATTGCCGCCGCCGGCCGGGTCGCCTTCGGCCAGGGTCGCGCAGCAGGGCGAAGCCGGTCTGCCCTGGTTGCGCCCGCCGCCGGGCGCGAGCGAGGCGCCGAGCCCCAACGCCGAGGTCGTGGTCGACCCCGCCGCCTTGCCGCCGGCGGGCGCGGCCGATGCGGCGGTGGGCGCCGAGCCCGGCCGAGGCCCGATCCCCCAAGGCGCGCTCGCCGCGCTGATGGGGCGCGGCCCCGCCGCGCCCGGGGTTCCCGGGCCCGAGCAGGGCGGCAAGGTGGTGGCGCTGCTGCTGCCGCTTTCGGGCCAGGCGCAGGCGCTGGGCCAGCGCATGCTGGACGCGGCCATGCTGGCGACGCTGGAGATGGGCGAGGACGATTTCGTGCTGCGCCCGTACGACACCGGCGGGTCGCCCGAGTTCGCCGCCGAGGTGGCGCGCCAAGCGGTCGCCGACGGCGCCGGGCTGGTGCTGGGACCGTTGTTCGCGGCCGAGGCGCGCGAGGTCGGCAGCGCGGTCGGCGCCGGCGGCGTGGGCGTTCTGTCCTTCTCCAACGACCGCAGCGTGGCCGGCGGGCCGGTCAACATCATGGGATTTTTGCCCGAGGCGCAGGTGCTGCGCGTGGTTTCCTACGCCCGCAAGCGGCGCATCGAGCGCTTCGCGGTGATGGCGCCGAACAACGAATTCGGCCAGGCGATCGTCGAGGGCCTCAAGCTGGGCTTGAGCCTCCACGGCGGGCAGCTGGCCGAGGTGGCGATGTACGAGCCCGACGTCGAGGATTTGACGCCGGTGGTGCGGCAGCTGGCGCACGACAACCCGCAGCGCCGCGCGGCGCTGGCGCAGCTTCAGGGCAAGAACGACCCGGAATCGAAGGCGGCCCTGCGCCGGCTGCAGGAAGAGGCCTCGGCGGCGCTGGGCTACGACGCGCTGCTGGTGGCCGAGTCGGGATCGCGCCTCAAGGCCCTGGCGCCGCTGCTGCCGTATTACGACATCGACCCGGCCAAGGTGAAAATTTTGGGCACGGCGCAATGGGACGAGCCCGGCCTGGGCAACGAGCCGGCGTTGGTGGGCGCGTGGTACGCCGCCCCCCCGCCCCAGACCCATGCCGAGTTCGAAAGGCGCTACGAGGCCGCGTTCAAGCGCCGGCCGCCGCGCCTGGCCTCGCTCGCCTACGACGCCACGGCGCTGGCCGCGGTGATCGCGCGCACGCGCGGCTTCGGGCGCGACGCCATCACCGCGCAAGCGGGCTATCTGGGCGTGGACGGGATTTTCCGATTCCGCCCCGACGGAGTGATCGAGCGCGGCCTGGCGGTGATCGAAGTGCAGCCCAGGGGCGTGAAAGTGGTCGATCCCGCGCCCAACGCCTTCGAGGCGGCGCGGAACTGAGGCCTAGGCGACAAGGCGCGCCAGCACGGCGTCGAGGCGCAGAAGCCCGGCCGGGGTGGCGCGCAAGCCCTTGGCGTCGCGTTCGACGAATCCGCCCCCGATCATGGCGGCGAGACCTTTCGGGTCGAGCGCATCGTCGAGCGCCATGCCGGTGGCGGCTTGGAACCGCGCCGCGTCGACGCCCCGGGCCAGGCGCAGGCCCATCATCAGCGCCTCTTGCGCCTGCTCGCGCGCCGGCAGGACGCGCCGTTCGGTCGTCGCGTGGCCCGCGCGCTCGACCTCCTCCAGCCAGATTTCCGGCGCGCGGTGCTGGCGCGTGGCGAGTTTCTCCGGACCGACGCGCGGCCGCCCGTGCGCGCCCGGGCCGATGCCGATATAGTCGGCGTAGCGCCAATAGACCAGGTTGTGCCGGCATTCCGCCCCGGGCCGGGCGTGGTTGGAGATCTCGTAGGCTGGCAGGCCGGCGTCGGCCAGGATCTCCTGCGTGGTTTCGTAGAGCGCGGCGGCCGCGCCCTCGTCGGGCAGCGCGAACTCGCCGCGGCGATAGGCGCCTTCGAACGCGGTCTGCTTTTCGATGGTGAGCTGATAGACCGACAGGTGCTCGCCGGCATGCGCCAACGCCTGCTTCAGCTCGCTTCGCCACGCCCCGGCGCCCTGTCCCGGCCGCGCGTAGATCAGGTCGAAATTGACGCGCCGGAAATGCCGCCGCGCCACCGCGACCGCCTCCAGCGCCTCGCGCGCCGAATGCTGGCGGCCGAGGAACTTCAGATCGGCGTCGTCGAGCGCCTGCACGCCCAGCGACACGCGGTTGACGCCGGCTTCCGCCAGCGCGGCGAAGTTTTCGGACTCGACCGAGGTGGGATTGGCCTCGAGCGTGATCTCGGCGTCCGGCGCCAGCGTCCAGCGCCGCCCCGCGCGTTCGATCAGCGCCGCCACGGTTTCGGGCGGCATCAGCGAAGGCGTGCCGCCGCCGAAAAAGACGCTGGCGACGGCGCGCCCCTGCGTCGCTTCCGCCCAATGGTCGAGCTCGGCCAAGAGCGCGTCGCGCCAGCGACGCTGGTCGACGCTCTCGCGGACATGGCTGTTGAAGTCGCAATACGGGCACTTGGACCGGCAGAACGGCCAATGGATATAGACGCCGAATTCCGGCGCGGCTTCGGGAGCGGACATCCTTGAATTGTATCAGCGCGCGTAGCCCAGGGGCAGCGCCGTGGTGTACTTGATGGTTTCCATGGCGAAGGCGGAGCTGACGTCGTGGAGCGGCACCCGCGCGATCAGCCGCTTGTAGACCGCGTCGTAGGCGGCGATGTCCGGCACCACGATGCGCAGCAGGTAGTCCACGTCGCCGCTCATGCGATAGAACTCGACCACCTCCGGGAAGTCCCGCACCGCCGCGGCGAACTTCTCGAGCCAGGCCAGGTCGTGCTGGCTGGTGCGAACGGCGACGATCACGGTGACGCCGACATTGAGCTTGGCGGGATCGAGCAGCGCGACGCGCGCGCGGATCACCCCCGCCTCCTCCAGCTTCTGGATGCGCCGCCAGCACGGCGTGGCCGACAGCCCCACCCGCTCCGCCACCGCCGCCACGGACAGGGTCGCGTCGGCTTGCAGGAGGTTGAGAATCTTTCGATCCGTATCGTCGATAACCATATTTTCCTAACAGATCGGCTTTTATTAGGAAAATATTCTAACTCAGAACGGTTTTCTAGGAAACAACGCAAAGCGGTTTCCGAAATCGGCGCTAACCTGTTGTCATTGCTTGAAACGGAGACCCGCCATGGCGCTGCGCGCCCTGTTCAACGACCACCCCGCCGCGGTCGGCGAGAGCTACGCCGAGCATCTGGCGGCCGCGTCGGGCTTCGGCTGGCGCATGATCCTGGCGGGCCTGGCTTGCATCATCCACGGGTTGCTGCCGTTCCTGTTCACCCGCACCGCCAGCGCCGCGATCGGCGAGCTGCACGCGCGCATGGTGACGAACCGCCGGCGCGCGGCCGGGCCCGACGCCGGTACCGCCCGCGCGGATTGAACCATGGGTTGCGCGGAAACCCGAACCGGCCCGGTT
>JBQTIS010000528.1:0-7040 GCA_052387895.1 Rhodospirillales bacterium
TGCCTGACGGCGAACGGACGCCACCCCGCCCGTCTCCCTCTCACGTCAGCGAGTCACTGCCATGACCGCTCTGCTGTTCGCCCATCTGGTGACGCTTGCCCTGTTCATGGGGCTGCTGTTGGCCGCCGCGATGGGCGACGTCCAGACCTACCGCATTCCCAACGCCTATAGCCTGACGCTGCTGGCGCTGTATCCCGTTTTCGCGCTGACCGCGCCGCAATCGGTTTCGCCCCTGTTGTCGCTGGGCGTGATGGCCGGCGTGTTTGCGCTGGGCTTCGCCATCTACGCCTACAACGCGATGGGCGGCGGCGATGTGAAGCTGTTGACCGTCGCGGCGCTGTTCGCGGGCCCGCGCTTCGCCGTCGAGTTCCTGGCGATCACCGCGATCGCCGGCGGCCTGGTGGCCGTGCTGATGCTGAACCGCCCGTTGCGCGCCGGCCTTGCCGTGGCGTTCGATTCCATCGGCAATCGCACGCTGCGCGATGCGCTGCTGACCGACATTATTCCCTATGGCGTGGCGATCGCCGCCGGCGGCGTTTATCTAACGCTGCGGCTGGTGGGCGCCGCCACTGAAGCGGCGTTAAGACGCCGCCAGCGGAGACCGATCATGCGTATGCGCAACCTAGTCCTCGTTCTCGTCGCCGTGGTGGTGGCCGGCATGACCGCCATGATGGCGCGCGGCTGGCTGATCGCCCAGCGCCAGGCCATGACCTCGGCCATCGCCGAGGCGCCCAAGACCACGGCCACGCAGGTGCTGGTGGCCAAGAACACCATGAAGCCCGGCGCGTTCGTGCAGGCCGGAAATCTGGAATGGATCTCCTGGCCGAAAGACGGCGTGGCGCCCGGCTTCGTGGTCAAGGGCGAAAAGCAAATGGAAGACTTCATCGGCTCCGTCGCGCGCATGTCGATCTCGCGCGGCGAGCCGATCACGGAGGCGCGGCTGGTGAAGCCCGGCGATCGCGGCTTCCTTGCCGCCGTGCTGCAGCCCGGCAACCGGGCGATGACCGTGCCGATCACCGCCACGTCGGGCAACGCCGGCTTCGTGTTCCCCGGCGATCGCGTGGACCTGATCATGACCGCCAAATACGCGCAGCAGGCCGAAAAGGGCGAGAAGAGCGAACAGCAGCGCGAGTACGCCGCCACGGTCCTGACCGCCGTGCGCGTGCTGGCGATCGACCAGAAGACCGAGAATCCGAAGGGCGAGACCGCGATCGGCAAGACCGCCACGCTCGAGGTTTCGCCCAAGCAGGCCGAGGTCGTGGCCTTGGCGCTGGCCGTGGGGCAGCTGAGTCTCAGCCTGCGCTCGCTCGCGCACGACGTCGCCGACGCCGGCGCCGACTCGGGCGAATCAATGGCCTTCGCGAGCGGCGATTCGCGCTTGGCCCAACCCGCGAAACCCAAGCAGGATCAGGGCCGTAGCTATACGCTGGACAGGGAATTGATGTTCATGCTGGATGGCCGCGATCAAGGGGGCAAACGCGAAGTGACGATCCTTCGCGGTTCGGAGGAAAAGAAGAACAACAACTGACGGGCTGAGCTGGCGGGGTCTTGTTGGCCAATCGGGTTGTCGCTTGTGTCGCGCTAAGCCTACTCGTGCTGGCCGGCGGTCCGGCCGGGCCGGCGTCCTTTAGCCCGCTGCGCGCCGAGACCACGCCCCTTCCCGACGGCCTGCCGGGCGTCACCCAGGAAGCCCAGCTGCGCTACCCCACCCAGATCACGGTCCCCCTGGTGCCGGTGCCGCAGGCCAAGCCGCAGGCGCCGCCTGTCGCGCAACCCAAGGCCCAGATCCAAACGAACACGGTTGAGGCCGGCGCTGCGCATGCGGGGACGCCCGCCGACGCGCCGCTGACCGCGCAGGCGACGCCGCCCGCGCGCGCGCCTGTCCCGGCGCAAACCCAGCCGTCCACGACCAGGCCCGCGCCGCTTCAGCCCCGGACCGCCGCGCCGCGCTTGGTGACCCCGCCGGCCGCCGGCGAGGCGCAGCCCGCCGCCGCGTCGGCGGTGGCGGCGCCCGCGGTCATCGCCCTCGAGATCAATCGCGGCGGCCTGATCCGCCTGCCGCGCGCGGCGGCGACCGTGTTCGTGGCCAATCCCGAAATCGCCGACGTGCAGGTGAAGTCGCCGAGCATCGTTTACATCACCGCCAAGAAAGGCGGCGAGACGACGCTGATCGCGGTCGACGAGGGCGACAAGGTGCTGCTGGAGTCGCGCGTGGTGGTGTCGCACAACCTGATGCGCCTGCGCGACAGCCTGAAGCAGCTGGCGCCGTCGCGCCAGATCGACGTGAGCTCGGTCGGCGAGCAGTTGGTGCTGGACGGAACCGTGGGCTCGCCCACCGAATCCGAGGACATGCGACGCCTGGCCGCGGCCACCACCGGCGACGAGAAGCTGGTGATCAACCGGTTGAAGGTGGCGGCGGCGGTGCAGGTTAACCTGCGCGTGCGCGTGGCCGAGATGAGCAAGGATATCTCGAAGCAACTGGGCTTCAACTGGACCCTGATGCGCAACGTGCTGGGCACGACGTCGGACCTGGCGGCGACCCTGGCCGTGGTCAACCCCAACGCCGCCAGCATCCCGAACAAGCTGACGATCACGGGCCGGCGCGGATCGTGGGACATCAACACGGTCATCGACGCGATGGACGAGGAAAATCTGCTGAAAATCCTGGCCCAGCCCAATCTGACCGCGATGTCGGGTCAGACCGCGAGCTTCCTGGTCGGCGGCGAATTCCCGATCGTCGTGCCGCAGGGCGACAACACCTTCACCATCGAGTTCAAGAAGTTCGGCGTGTCGCTGGCCTTCGCGCCCACGGTGCTGAACGACGAGCGCATCAACCTGCACGTGCGGCCCGAGGTCAGCGACCTCAGCGAGAACGGCGCGGTGACGCTGCAGGGTTTCACCATTCCGGCCCTGGCCACGCGCCGGGCCGAGACGACGGTCGAAGTCGCCAGCGGCCAGAGCTTCGCCATCGCCGGCCTGTTGCGCAACGACGTCGAGCATTCGATCACGAAATGGCCTGGCCTGGCCGACATTCCGATCCTGGGCGCGCTGTTCCGATCTGACCAGTTCAAGCGCAAGGAAACCGAGTTGGTGATCATCGTCACTCCCTACATCGTCGAACCGGTGGCGGCCTCGCAGCTGTCGACCCCGGCGGACGGGTTCCGCCCGCCGCACGACCTCGACCGGATCTTCTACGGCGCGCAATGGCGGCGCGACCCGGCCCCCGGCGGCCTGGAGCAGATGGTTTCTCGCCGGCCGCGCTTGGCCGGCCCGGCCGGGTCCCAACTGGAGTAGCGACATGACGGTATGGTCCAAGTTGTCCGCGACCGGGACCGCGCCGTTCGCCGCCACCGTGGCGTGGCTGTTGGCGGCGGCGCTGGCGTCCTGCGGTCCGCCGATGAAGGATTTCGTCAGTTCCGCGCCGCCCGAGCCGCGCGTGGACGTGGTGCGCGTGCAGCACGACGTCGCCTTCGCCGGCGATGAGTTGTACATCTCGGCCGCCGCCGCGCGTCGGCTGGACGATTTCCTGGCAACGCTGGGCTTGGACCGCCAGGACCACGTGCTGGTGGTGGACCGCGACGCGGCCTCGCCCTGGTCGGCGCAGCGCGCGGAGTCGGTGAAGACGCATCTGGGACAGCGCCAGGTGGCGGCGATACCCGCCCTGGCCCCGGCCGCGAGCCCCGCGAAGGCCGACACCGTGACCGTGGTGGTCGAGCGCTACGTGGTGGCGCCGCTGGACTGCCCGGACTGGACCCAGCCGCGCGGCAGCAATCCCGAGAACGCGACCAACCGGAATTTCGGCTGCTTCGACGCCTACAACCTGGGCCAGATGGTGGTGGACAAGCGCGACCTTCTGATCGGCCGGACATTGGGACCCGCCGACGGAGAACTGGCGGCAAAAATGATCTACCAGTACCGCCGGGATCTCCCGAAGCCGCTGGCGGCCGACGAGATCAGTCCGATCGCCTCGGGCGGCGGCCAGCAACAGCAGCAATCCGGCGGTACTCAGTAATCCGTTGATTTAAAACGGTTTATCCCTGCCGATTTGGCTCGATATGGTGAGAATTCGTTAACCATTGTCTGTTACTGCTTTTTGCCATGAACACAGTTCATTACTCCCCGGCCGACGCCGGCGGCGGCGCCTTGCGCCATCGTGACGCCTTCGCCGCGTTCGTGACCGACGACGCCTCGCGCCAGTCGGCGCTGACGGCGGCGAACGAACAGGGCTGGACCGGCGCCATGATCGCCGAGGGCGGCATCGCCAGCGCGATCGAATCCTTGTGCGACGTGCCGACGCCGCGCGTGCTGCTGATCGACATTTCGGAATCCAGCGACCCGTTCCGCGACCTCAACCAGCTCGCCGAAGTGTGCATGGAAGGCACGCGCGTGATCGCGTTGGGCAAGGTGAACGACGTCGAGTTGTTCCGCCGGCTGATCCAGTCGGGCGTGGACGACTATCTGGTCAAGCCGGTCAGCGCCGCCACGCTCAGCCGCGCCTTCACCGCGGCCGGCCGCGACCGCGGCGCGGGGCGCGGCGCCAAGCCGCTCGGCCGCATGATCGTCGTGGTCGGCGCGCGCGGCGGCATCGGCACCACCACGCTCGCGGCCAACCTGGCCTGGATGGTGGCGCACGAGCAGAACCGCCGCTCGATGCTGGTCGATCTGGATTTGCAATTCGGGGGCCTAGCGCTGGCGCTGGACATCGAGCCCAGCCGCGGCCTGGCCGAGGCGCTGCACAATGCCGGGCGCATCGACGACCTGCTGGTCGAGCGCGCAGCGGTGAAGGTGGATGAGCAGCTTTCCGTTCTATGCGCCGAGGAAGGCCTGGAGCGCGCGACGCACGTGGATAGCGCGGCGATCGAGGCCCTGACGGGCCGCCTGCGCGCCGGCTTCGAATGCGTCGTGGTCGACCTGCCGCGGGCGATGCTGGCGGCGCACGCGCACTTGGTGGCGGCGGCCGATCTGGTGATTGTCGTGACCGACTACACGCTGTTGGCCGCGCGCGACTGCCCGCGGGTGCTGAAGCGCGTGCGCGAAGCCGGCCCCAAGGGCAAGGTGATGCTGATCGCCGACCGCGTAGGCGCGCCGGGCCACGGCGAGATCGCCCGCGCCGACCTGGAAAAGACGCTGGAAGCCACGATCGATTTCGAAATTCCGCACGACCCCAAGGGCGCGGGCAGCAGCGCCGAAACCGGCAAGCCGCTGGCCGTGGTGGCGCCGCGCGGCAAGGCCGCCGCTGCGATCCGCGCCGTGGCCGGCGCGACGATGGGGGGCGGAGATCGCGCCGGCAAGGCGCCGTTGTGGAAACGGCTGCTCACAGGCAAGGGCAAGAAGGAGGCCTGACGGCCATGTTCGGACGCCGCGCAGGTATGGGCGGCTCGACGGCGCTGGCGGACAAGCCGCGCCAGGCGCCCATGCCCGAGATCGTGCGCGTGAATCGCGCGCCCGACGCCCCGGCCGAGGCGCCGCAGCCCGTTTTCAACGTCCCCCTGCCGTTCGAGCAGCGGGCCTACCGCGCTCCGGCCGCGCCCGCGGCCTCGATCGACCAGCCCCAGTTGTCGGGCTCGGTTGACGGCATCAAACGCCGCATCCAGCCGATTCTCCTCAAGCGCCTCGACTTGGCCGTCGCCTCGGCCTTGCCGCGCAACGAATTGCAGGTGCAGATCACCGAAGTGGTTTCGGAGATCCTGGCCGAGGAACACATCAACATCAATATGGCCGAGCAGCGCGCGCTCGTGACCACCATGCTCAACGACATGCTGGGCCTGGGGCCGCTGGAGCCGCTGCTGGCGGACGAAACCGTCTCGGACATCATGGTCAACGGTCCGGAACGCGTGTTCGTCGAGCGTCGCGGCAAGCTGGAGCAAACCGACATCAAATTCCGCGACGACGAGCATGTGATGAACATCGCCACGCGCATCGTCAGCCGCATCGGCCGCCGCGTCGACGAGTCGGTGCCGCTGGCCGACGCCCGCCTTCCCGACGGCAGCCGCGTGAACATCATCATCCCGCCGCTGTCGATCGACGGCCCCTCGATTTCGATCCGCAAATTCTCGAAGAAGAAGATCACGCTCGACATCATGGAGCGTCAGGGAAACATGTCGCCCCAGATGGCGCGGGTGCTGAAGATCGCGGGCCGCACGCGGCTGAACATCCTGATCTCGGGCGGCACCGGCTCGGGCAAGACCACGCTGTTGAACGCCATTTCGCACATGATCGACCCCACCGAGCGCGTGGTGACGATCGAGGACGCGGCCGAGTTGCAGCTGCAACAGCCGCACGTCGTGCGCCTGGAAACCCGGCCGCCGAACTTGGAGGGCCTGGGCGAGATCAGTCAACGCGACCTGTTGAAGAATGCGTTGCGCATGCGCCCGGATCGCATCATCCTGGGCGAAATCCGGTCCGGTGAGGCGCTGGACATGCTGCAGGCCATGAACACGGGTCATGACGGCTCGATGGGCACCATCCACGCCAACAACCCGCGCGAAGCCCTTATCCGCCTGGAAAACATGGTGGCGATGAGCGGCGTGAAGCTGCCGAACGAAGCGGTGCGCTCGCAGATCGCCGCCGCCATCCAGCTCATCGTCCAGGTCAGCCGCATGCGCGACGGCATGCGCCGCGTCGTGCGCATGACCGAGGTGGTGGGCCTGGAAGGCGACATCATCACCACGCAGGATTTGTTCTGGTACGAGTTCAAGGGCGAAGGGCGCGACGGCCAACTGACCGGCGATTTCAAGTCCTCGGGCCTGCGTCCGCACTTCATGCCGCGTATCGAATACTACGGGCTGGAGCGCGCGCTTTTGGAAGCGGTGTCGTGATCCCGACGGGGGGCGACGGCGATCTGTTCCTGATGACGGCGGCGGTTTTCGCCGCCGTTGTGGTGCTTTTGGCGGCGCTGTTGCTGGCGTTCGCGGGCGAAGGCAGCGTGCGCGCGCGCAAGCTGGGCCGGCGGGTCGAGGAGCCGCGCAGGCGCGGCGGCGCGTCCGGCCGGTCCCCAGCCCCCGCCTCCGCCTCGTCCAGCATCAAGCTGGCGCAATCCA
>JBQTIS010000529.1:0-4448 GCA_052387895.1 Rhodospirillales bacterium
GCTTGGACTCGTTGCCGGTCCGCGCCGCGCCCCCGCTCAGCTCCTACACCACTCCCGGGGACACGAACTGCCACAGTTCTTTTGCCCGAAAATAGGCGGTGCTGGTTCGGGCTAGTTCTTGCCGCCATTTCTTTTCAAATTCAAACCACCGGCCAAGTTTTCCAGCCCACCCCGCCATTGTCATGACAGGACGCTGCCCATCGGTGCCGCTTTCATCAATGTAGGCGGTTACAATCATGAATAGGCGGTTAGGCTCCCACCGGTGGAAAAGCGACAGCGCCAAAGCGCCTACATGACCCGGCGATTTTGGAGCCGGAATCATGCGACTCTACCCCTAGTCGCTGGGTACGCAAAGTATGATAACGCCTCCGTCGAAACGCACCGACAGGGGCACGCGGGCCGCAGCCTGAGCGCGAAACCCGCTTGATACCGGCAATCCGCGCCGGCCAGGAATTCACCCGTCTTGCAATCCCGTCTTGCAATCAAGTTGCGCCGTGGGATTAATCTTTCGTTAATCCATTCAAAAGTAATCTTAATACGCCATGCTTCGCGTTTACGCCTGCCTGACCGAGCAGCACGACCTGCGCCTGGTCCTGTTGGCGGGCGTCATTTGCCTGTTCGCGACCAACACGGCGTTCAGCCTTTACGCGCACGCCGAAGGCGCCACGGAGCGCGGCCGCGCGGCGTGGCTGGCCGCGACCGCGGTGGTCACGGGCGTCGGCATCTGGTCCACGCATTTCGTCGCCATGCTGGCCTTCCAGCCCGGCCTGCCGATCGGCTATGGCGCGTTGCCGACGTTCATGTCCATCGTGATCGCGGTCGCGGTCACGGGCGTTGGATTTTCCATCGCGGCGCTGGGTTCCAAGAGCTGGCGCGCCTGGTTCGGCGGGGCGGTGGTCGGCGTCGGCATCTTCAGCATGCATTTCACCGGCATGTCCGGGCTGAGGATTCCCGGCGTCCTGCGCTACGACCCGGGCCTGGCGATAGCGGCGCTTCTGATCGGCGTCGCGTTCGGCGCGCTGGCGATGCATCGGGCGCGCGGGGCCGACGGCGCGGACGGCCGCGCGGCCGCCGCCGGGGTATTGGCGCTGGGCATCTGCGGCCTGCACTTCACGGCCATGGGCGCGGTGGAGCTGGTTCCCGATCCGATCGTCTTCGCCGACGAGGACGGCATGTCCGGCCGGTGGTTGGCCGGCGGTGTCGCCGCCGCCACGCTGCTGATCGCCGGCATCGCGCTGGCCGCCTCGATCGTCGACCAGCGCTTCGCCTCGACGGCCGAGCGCGAGGCGGCGCGGCTGCGCGCGGTGGTCGCCGAGCTCGAAACCACCAAGCAGAAGCTGGAGGCCGCCGGGGCGCGCTTGAAGCAGGCGCTGGTCGAGGCCGACGCCGCCAACCATGCCAAAACCCATTTCCTCGCCACGATGAGCCACGAGCTGCGCACGCCGCTGAACGCGGTGATCGGTTTCGCCGACCTTTTGGCGGCCGAGATCTCGGGCAAGCTGGACGACAAGCAGAAAAGCTATGTCGGCGACATTCGCGGCGCGGGCGTGCATCTGCTGGGACTGGTGAACGACATCCTGGACGTCACCAAGCTGGAATCGAATGCGATGGAACTGGATGAAGAAGACCTGGACCTCGCCGCGCTCGCCCAGGAATCGGCAAATCTGGTTCAGCCCCGGGCCGACCAGGCCGGCGTTGCGCTGACGGTCGCATGCGCGGTCGATCGGGCCTATCTGCGCGCCGACTCGCGCCGCGTGCGCCAAGTGCTGCTGAACCTTTTGTCCAACGCGATCAAGTTCACGCCGGGGGGCGGCAAGGTCGCGCTCACGATCGACGCCACGCCTCTGGGGAGCCTTGCGGTCGCGGTGGCCGACACCGGCATCGGCATCGCCGCCCGCGACATTCCCACGGCGCTGGCCGATTTCGGCCAGGTGGACAGCACGCTCGCGCGCAAATTCGAAGGCACGGGTCTGGGCCTGCCGCTGTCCAGGCGGCTGATGGAACTGCATGGCGGTACGCTGGTGCTGGACAGCGCGCCGGGCAAGGGCACGACCGTGACCGTCGCCTTCCCGCCCGAGCGCGTGGTCAACCTGTCGCGCGCGGCTTAGACCCGATCTTCCAAAGCTCCCGATCCTCAGAACCCCGGCAGCGTGAGGACGGCGCGCAGGCCGCCCAGGGGCGAATCGGCGAGCTCGATCGACCCGCCGTACAACCCCGCCACGTCGTTGACGATCGAAAGCCCCAGGCCGGTTCCGGGCGTGTCCTCGTCCAGCCGCGTGCCGCGCAGGAACACCTCGTCGCGCTTGTCGGCCGGCAGCCCCGGCCCGTCGTCGTCGACAGTGATGACGATCCAGCCCTGCCGGTTCTCGGCCTTCACGAACACCTGCCTTCGCGCCCACTTGCAGCCGTTGTCCACCAGGTTGCCGAGCAGATCCTCGAAATCGTGCCGCTCGCCGCGGAACGCCAGACCCTCGGGGCACTCGTAGTCCACGCCGATGCGCCGCTCCGCGTGGATGCGTTCCAGCGTGCGGCACAGCGCCTCGATCACCGGCCTGAGCTCCGTGCGAACGCCCAGCACGTTGACCGACGCCGCGGCCCGCGCGCGGGCCATGTGGTGGTCGACCAGCCGGCGCATCACGCCGCTTTGCCGGCGCACGATCTCGGCCAGCGGATTGCCGCCGGCGGCGTCGGCCTCGTTGGCCAGCACCGCCACCGGGGTTTTCAACGCATGCGCCAGGTTGCCTACGTGCGTGCGCGCGCGGCGCACCACCTCGGCGTTGTGCTCCAAGAGCTGGTTCAGCTCGTCGGCCAAGGGCGTCACTTCCTGGGGAAAATCGCCGACCAGCCGCTCGGTGCGCCCGGAGCGGATTTCCGCCAGCGCGTCGCCGATGCGCCGCAGCGGCCTCAGGCCCAGCCGCACTTGCAGCAGCACCGCGATCAAAAGGCCCGAGCCCAGCGCGCCGAGCGCCCAGCCCACCACGCTTTCGAATTCCCGGATTTCCGCCAGCGCCTCGGCGCGGTCGCCCGCGACCTGGTAGAAGAACGTGCTGGCCGAGCCGGGAAGCCGGATCGTCCGCTCGGCCACGCGCAGTTGCTGGTCCTGCGGGCCTTGCGCGTCGTAGCGCAGGACCGTGGAGCCGTCGCCGCGCCGGGGCGCGAGCGTGCGGTCCCACAGCGAGCGCGAGCGCTGCAGCACCCCGTCGCGGTCGGCGATCTGCCAATACCAGCCGGAATACGGCACGTCGAAGCGCGGCTCGCCGGCCGCGCGCGACAGCACCAGCTGGCCGTGCTCGATCTCGCTCAGCGCCACCAGGCCGTCAAGCAGCACCTCGAGCCGCCCGTCGGAATTGCGCTCGACATAGTCGCGGAACAGCCCGGTGAGCACGACGGAGCCGACCAAGAGCGCGCCGAAAATCCACAGCGTCGAAAGCAGGACCAGGCGAAAAGCCAGCGACCGGCCCTTCATGCCAAGGCCGGCCCGCCACCACTCGCCGATCCGGTGGCCGAAGCGCCGGACCGATTGCTGGGCGACCCCCGGGGGGATCATTCGCTCCGCTGGCCGCCCGCCGGCTCGCTGAGGCGATACCCCAGGCCGCGCACGGTTTCGATCACGTCCACGCCCAGCTTCTTGCGCAGGCGGCCGATGAACACCTCGATCGTGTTCGAGTCGCGGTCGAAATCCTGGTCGTAGATGTGTTCGGTCAACTGGGTGCGCGACACCACCTTGTCGCGGTGATGCATGAGGTAGGCCAGCACCTTGAACTCCTGCGCGGTCAGCTTGACCGGCTGGCCGTCCACCTCGACCCGGCTGGAGGACGTGTCGAGCTTCACCGGCCCGCATTCCATGACCGGCGTGGCGTGGCCGGCGGCGCGGCGGATGAGGGCCCTCAGGCGCGCTAAAAGTTCTTCCATGCGGAACGGCTTGGTGACGTAGTCGTCGGCGCCGGCGTCGAACCCCGCCACCTTCTCGCTCCAGCCGTCCCTAGCGGTCAGGATCAAGACCGGCATCGACTTGCCGGCCTGGCGCCATTTGCGCAAAACCGAGGCGCCGTCCAGCACCGGCAGCCCGAGATCCAGGACCACCACGTCGTAAGGCTCGGTATCGCCCAGGTAATGGCCTTCCTCGCCGTCGCCGGCATGGTCGACCGCGTAGCCGGCGCCGCCCAGCGCGGCCTTCATCTGCCGCGACAGGTCGGGATCGTCTTCCACCACCAGGATGCGCATCTGCTCTACCGTCCCGTCATTCGAGGCGATGCACCGGGCCGCTGCGTCCGTCGACCATCACATGGGCGACGCGGCCGTTGGGCGTCAACACCTTTACGCGATAGGCGCTGCCGACCACCTGCACGTCCAGCACCCGGCCGGGCACCGCGCGTTGCACGACGGGCAGAACCCGGTCGAGCGGCAGAAGCCCCTGCTGGATCGCGAATACCGGGCCGACATGCGCG
>JBQTIS010000530.1:0-3327 GCA_052387895.1 Rhodospirillales bacterium
GGCCGATTTCGCCGCCGTGTTCGCCGATTTGAAGGCGGGTCTCGAGGCGCCGATCGGCGGCATGGGCACGGCGTTCAGCTCGTCGCTGTTCGGCCTGGCCGGGTCGCTGGTGCTGGGCTTCCTGGAATTGCAGGCCGGCCAGGCGCAGAACCGCTTCTACAACGACCTCGAGGAATGGCTGTCGGGCCTGACGCGGCTGTCCAGCGGCGGTCCGGGCGGCGACGACCAGTCGGTTCCCGCCTATATCCAGGCGCTGCTCGAGCAGACCGCCGACGCCCTGGATCAGATGCAGCGCATCCTGGGCGCGGCCGAGGACAATCGCGGGCAGCTGGGCCAGCAATTGATGAGCCTCAACGAGCGCCTGGTCGCCTTCACCGAGCAGATGCGCACCGAGCGCCAGCTGATGCTGCGCCTGGCCGAAGGCCAGCTGGAGCTGAAGCCGGTGATGGCCAAGCTGGTCGACGCGCTGGGCCAGGGCCGCGCGGGCGGGCTTGACGAGGCCAGCCGCGGGCACCTGCGCAACCTCGAACTTTACGCCCAGCGGCTGGTGGAAGAGGCCGGCCCCGGCCGCGTGCAGGCGGTGCAGGAAATCCGCAACGAGATCCGCCTGCTGGCGCGCACCATCGCCGCGATCGCGGAGCAGGAGCCGCGCTAGAAAATGGCCGGCTTCGCGATGCGGCGCCACCGCAGGGCGATCAACGTCTGGCCGGGTTGGGTCGACGCGCTCGCCACCCTGGTGATGGTGGTGATGTTCCTTCTCATGGTGTTCATGGTGGCGCAGTTCTATCTGCGCGAGGCGCTGTCGGGCCGCGATTCGCAGCTGAAGCAGCTCTCGGGCCAGATCGGCGAGATCGCCGAGCTCTTGAGCATGGAGCGCCAGTCCAGCGCCGATCTGCGCGCCATGCTGGCGCGGCTGTCGGGGCAGTTGCAGGCCTCGATCGCCGAGCGCGACGACCTGTCCAACCGCCTGGGCCAGATGACCGCGCGGGTGGAGGCGGCGGAGACGGCGGCCTGGCGCACCGAGCAGCGGCTGGCCGAGGCCAACAAGACCATCGCCGCCGACAGGGAGACGATCGAGCTCAGGCTCAGGGACCTGGCGGCGTTGCAGGCGGCGCGCGAGGAGCTGGCGAGGAAGCTGGCCGAGGAATCGCTGAAGCTGAGGACCGCCGAGCAGCAGACGCAACAGGCGCAGCAATCCCTGGCCCAGACCATGCGAACGGTCGAGGCCGGGCGCCAGCGCATCGAGTCGCTGGGCCAGGGGCTCGAGGCGGAAAAGGCGGCGGGCGCCAAGGCGCGCGACGAGCTGGCGCTGATGAACCAGCAGATCGCCGCGCTGCGCGAGCAGCTGGCGCGGCTCAACGCCGCGCTCGAGGCGTCGGAGGCCAAGGACAAGGCCGCCCAGGCGCAGATCGCGGATCTGGGCAAGCGGCTCAACGTCGCGCTCGCCAGCAAGGTGCAGGAGCTGGCGCGCTATCGCTCCGAGTTCTTCGGCAAGCTGCGCGAGGCCTTGGGCGATCGGCCGGACATCCGCGTCGTTGGCGACCGCTTCGTGTTCCAGTCCGAGGTGCTGTTCGATTCGGGTTCGGCGCAGATCGGCGAGCCGGGCCCCCCGCAGCTGGCGCGGCTGGCGGCGACGCTGAAGCTGCTGGCCGTGAAAATCCCGCCGGACATCAACTGGGTCCTGCGCGTGGACGGGCACACCGACCGGGTGCCGATCGCCACATCCCAGTTTCCCTCGAACTGGGAGCTCAGCACCGCGCGCGCGCTGTCGGTCGTGCGCTTCCTGCAGGGCGAGGGCATTTCGCCGGAGCGCCTGGCGGCCGCGGGCTTCGGCGAGCACCAGCCGCTCGATGCGCGCGACGACGAGATCGGCCGCCGCCGCAACCGGCGCATCGAGCTCAAATTCGACCAGCGGTAGGCCGCGGACTTTTCTTCATCGTCATGGCCTCACTTGTTGCGGCCATCCACGCCGATGTGGCGGCACAGCGCACCAGGATAGGACCGGAAAGGGCGGCGTATCTCGCGCGCTTGGCCGATGCCCCCGGTCGACGTGGATGCCCGGAACAAGTCCGGGCATGACGGCCTTCAAAGCGGCCGTCAGCCCGCCGCCGTGGCGGCCGGCGCCTCGAATTGCAGCTTGGCCAGGCGCGCATAGAGCCCGCCCTCGCGCATGAGCTCGCCATGGCTGCCCGTGGCGACGACGCGGCCCTCGTCCAGCACGACGATGCGCCGGGCCTTCAACACCGTGGCCAGGCGGTGGGCGATGAGCAGCGTGGTGCGCCCGCGCATCAGCCGCTCCAGCGCCCGCTGCACCAGCCCCTCGCTTTCCGCGTCCAGCGCCGAGGTGGCCTCGTCGAGCAGCAACAGCGGCGCGTCGCGCAGGATCGCGCGCGCGATCGCCACGCGCTGGCGCTGGCCGCCCGACAGCCGCACGCCCTTCTCGCCCAGCGGCGTGTTCAGCCCCTGCGGAAGCGAGCCCGCGAATTCCATCACCTGCGCCGCCTCGGCGGCCTGGCGCACCGCGGCGTCGCCGGCCTCGGGCCGGCCGTAGCGGATGTTCTCCATGACGTCGGCCGAGAAAATCGCGGGCTCCTGCGGCACCAGCGCGATGCGCCGGCGCAGCGCCGTGGGATCGGCCTGGCGCAGCTCCACGCCGTCGAGGCGGACCGAGCCCGCGTCGGGGTCGTAGAAGCGCAACGCCAGCTGGAACACCGTGGTCTTGCCCGCACCCGAGGGTCCGACCAGCGCCACGGTCTCGCCCGGCGCCACGGCGAGCGAAAACCGGTCCAGCGCCGGGCGTTCGGGCCGCGAGGGATAGCGGAACGTCACCGCGTCGAACGCGATGCGTCCCTGCGGCGGGTCGGGCAGCGGCAGGGGGTGGACCGGGGCCGCGATCAGGGGCGGCGCGTCCATCAGGTCGAACATGCGCTCGGCGGCGCCCGCCGCGCGTTGCAGATCGCCCACCACCTCGCTGATCGCGCCGACCGACCCGGCCACCACCACGGCATAGAACACGAACTCGGCCAGCTCGCCCGGGCTGATGCGCTTGGCCAGCACGTCGTGCCCGCCGATCCACAGCACCACCGACACGGCGCCGAACACCAGCAGCATCACCAGCGCCGTCAGCCAGGCCCGCGCGCGAACCCGCGTCATCGAGGTGGCGAAGGCGTCCTCCACGCGCCGGGCGAAGCGGTCGCGGTCGATCGCCTCGTGGGTGAAGGACTGCACCGTGCGCACCGCCGACAGCGATTCCTCGACATAGGCGCCGATATCCGCCACGCGGTCCTGCACGGCGCGCGACAGGCGCCGGACGCGCCGGCCGAACAC
>JBQTIS010000531.1:0-3867 GCA_052387895.1 Rhodospirillales bacterium
GAAACGCACCGTCGAAGACGCCTGGCGTCACATCGGAGCCCTCGTCGCCGCAATCCAGCCCCACGAATGCTCCAACTACTTCGCCAACGCAGGATACGCTTCAGACAATCAGTGAAACGCTCTAGCGGACGGTTGCCGGACGGCACCGTTGGCAGGCGCGATAGCCGCGCGCGACGGCCGTGTCCGCCGTTTCGAAATACTCGACGTTCTTCTCCAGCGCCGGCCGCGACGGGCAGACCGGCCGGCAATAGATGCCCGTGGTCTTCACCGCGACGAAGAACCGCCCGCCGAAGCGCGGATCGCGCGAAATGCGCGCGCGCTCGCAGGCCTGGAAATCGGGCATGGCCGCTTGCTAGTTCCGCGCGCCCTTGGTTTCGGCCGTCTGGGCGCGCTTGTCGCCCCCGGCGACGATCTCGGCGTAGCAGCCCTGGGGCGCCGGGCGGTTGTCGCGCCGGCCGCGCAGATCCGCGTGGGTCACGCGCGGTTGGCCGTCCTTGCCGGGATAGAGGAAGACGTCCAGCACGCAGGCCTGGGCCCGGTATTGCCACAGCTCGGCCTTGCCCTCGGCGCGCTGCAAGGACGGGGCGCCGAGCACGGCTTGCAGCGCGGCGCGGTCGAACCCGACCAGCTTGCGCGGCGTTTCGACGCCGGCCGGCGGGGTTGGCGGCGCCGCGACTGCCGCGGCTTGCGGCTCCCGGCGCACCGGCGCGGTCGCGGCCGGTTGGCCGTGGATCGCGGCGCTGGACAGATCGGCGGTGACCAGGCTGGTTCGGGGCGCGGGCGCCTCGCCCAAGGCGCGACCGCCGGTTCCGCCGCAGCCGCCAAGCGCGCCGGCCGCCAGCAGCGCCGCGGCGACCAGCGCCGTCGGCGAACGCGCGCGCATCGCGCCGGTCAGTCGGACGTCGCTGCGGCCGACTTGTCCTGTCCGTTGCCGCTTTCGCCGAAGATGGGCGTGACCGATCCCTGATGGCTTTCATCGCCCCGGAGCATCTGCACCTCGCCGCTGATCTCGCCGCCGCGCTCGACCTCGAGCTGGTGGTAGCGCAGCTTGCCGATCACCCGGCCGGTCGAGCGGACCACCAGGCGGTCGCGGCAGGTGAGTTCGCCCTCGAACTTGCCGCGGATCGTGGCGGTGTCGCATTCCGCGTTGCCGCGGAAGTTTCCGCTCTCGGCGATGTCGATCAGCTTGCCGTCGCCGAGCGCGGCCTCGACGCTGCCCTCGACGACCAAGTGCTCGCAGCTGACGATCTCGCCGCTCAACTTTATGTCGCGGCCGACGATCAGCTTCTTGCTCTCGGCCTCGTGCGGCGCCGGCGCGGCGCCGACGGCCGGGGCGGGCGCGGCCACGGGATGCGGCGCATAGCTCGGCGCGGGCGGATTGCGCCCCGCGGCGCTGGGCAGATCGACCAGACGGCGCGTCAATTCCACGCGCGGGCCGGTGCGCTGGACCGCCGGCGCCTGCTCTTCGCCGGCGCGCATGAACGGTTTCAGCGCCGGAAGCTCCTGGCCCTTCGCTTCAACTTCGTCCTCGCCCATCGGTGTGATGTCGCCTTCCTCGCCCGTCTTCCTACGCCGAAACATGGTGCTGCTCCCTTGCCATCGAGCCGGCGGGGTTGTTCCTCCGGCCGGCCCCGTGTTCGGACTTCAAGGAGTGGAGCCGGCGCGCGCGTGCCGCAACCGTTCGAGGATATGCACCATGGCCGCCATGCCGACGATCGGCGCGGCCAGGTTGACGACGGGGACCGTCAAGAGAAACGCCGTCAGGCCCCCCGCAAGGAACACCCGCGCGCGGTTAGCGCGTCGGAACTCCCGCACCCCCTCGGGCGGCAATCGGCGCGACGCCGCCAGCTCGAAGTACTCCCGCCCGACAAGATACCCGTTAACCCCGTAGAACACAAAGGCGTTGAGCGGCGGGACGAACATCAGCGCCAGGTAAAGCGGCAGCGCCAACAGGTTGACCGTCACGGCGACCAGCGCGAAGCGCAGCGCCCCCAGCGCGGCCTCGGCCACGCCTTGCGCGCGCGGGGCCGGCGCCTGTGGATAATGTTCGCGCTCGACCGCTCGGGCCACGTCTTCCAGGAACAGGCCGATCAGCGCCGAGACCGCCGCCGGGTAAAGCACGACCGCCAGCGCCAGCACCGCGAGCGCCCCCAGCACGTCCACCGCCGCGTTCAAGAGCGTGATTTCCGACAGCCTGAGCTGCGCGAGCGCGAACCATCCCGCCCCGCACAGCAACGCGAACACGCCCGCCGCGCCCGCGATCGAGCGCGCCGCCACGCGCCTCAGCGCCGGGTCGGGTAATTGGCGGATGGCTTTCGCGAACGCGTCGATCATGGCGCGCGACGTTAGAAGAAACCCGCGCGGCGATAAAGCCTGGCGGCTTGCCGCGCGGGCGACCGCCGGTATACTGCCCGCGCGTTCGCGCCCCCGCCCCGCCAAGCCCGGAAAGGCCTTCATGCCCGACGCCCCGGTCGATGTCGTTGGAATCGGCAACGCGATCGTCGACGTGTTCGCCCAGGCCGACGACGCGTTCATCGCCGCCAACGGCTTGAACAAGGGGGCGATGACGCTGATCGACGAGAAGCGCGCGGACGAGCTTTACGCGCGCATGGGGCCGGCGCGCGAGGTCTCCGGCGGGTCCTGCGCCAACACCGTGGCGGGCGTCGCCGCGCTGGGCGGCGCGGCCGGCTATATCGGCAAGGTGCGCGACGACCAACTGGGCCAGGTGTTCCGCCACGACATCCGCGCCCAGGGCGTGCGCTTCGACACGCCCCCGGCCAAGGACGGGCCGCCCACCGCGCGTTCGTTCATCGTCGTCACGCCCGACGCGCAGCGCACCATGAACACCTATCTCGGCGCCTGCGTGAACCTGGCGCCGGAAGACGTCGACGAAAAACTCGTGGCCTCGGCCGGCATCACCTACCTCGAGGGTTATCTGTGGGACCGCCCGCAGGCGAAGCTGGCGTTCCTGGCCGCGGCCCGGATGGCGCACATGGCGAAACGCAAGACCTCGCTGACGCTGAGCGACCCGTTCTGCGTGGACCGGCACCGCGATTCGTTTCTCAAGCTGGTGCGCGAGCATATCGACATCCTGTTCGCCAACGAGCTCGAGATCGCGTCGCTGTACCAAGTGCGAAGTTTCGACGACGCGTTGCAGGCCGCGCGCGGGCATTGCGAGATCGCCGTGCTGACGCGCGGGCCCCGGGGCTCGGTGATCGTCAGCGGCGAAGAGGTGCACGTGATCGACGCGGCGCCGCTGGCGCGGCTGGTCGACACCACCGGCGCGGGCGATCTTTACGCCGCGGGGTTCCTGTGGGGCCTGGCGCGCGGCTTCGGCCTGGCGCGTTGCGGGCGCATCGCCAGCATCGCCGCGGCCGAGGTGATCTCGCATTACGGCGCGCGGCCCGAGGCCGACCTCAGGGCGCTGGTGCGCGAGGCCGTCGCCTGAGCGCATCCGCGCAATCCGCGGATTCGGGCGGGTGGCGCGCCGTGCTGCGCGAACGCGCCATGCTGATCGTGCTGTTGCAGGGATTCTCCAGCGGCCTGCCGCTGGCGCTCAGCGGCGCCACGCTCGGCATCTGGCTGGCCGAGTCGGGCGTGTCGCTGGCGGCGATCGGCTTCGCCGCGCTGATCGGGCTTTCCTACACGCTGAAGTTCCTGTGGGCGCCAGTGGTGGACCGGATGCCGCTGCCCTGGCTGACCCGCGCCCTGGGGCGCCGGCGCGGCTGGGCCCTGCTGATCCAAATCCTGCTGGCGCTGGCGATCTTCGCCCTGGGCCAGAGCGACCCGCGCGCGGCGCTGTGGCTGACCGTGGCCGGCGCGGTGGCGGTGGCGTTCCTTTCCGCCACGCAGGACATCGTGATCGAC
>JBQTIS010000532.1:0-4315 GCA_052387895.1 Rhodospirillales bacterium
CCGAAGAGGACAAGCGCCTGAAGCACCTGCGCAACATCATGAAAATCGCGCCCTGGCCCGGCACCAACACGGTGTTCGTCGGCCACGGCAGCCCGGCGGGCAAGCTGGGCTGCGGGGAGTTCCTGGCCGAGGGCGAGGCTGCTATCTTCCGCCCCGCGCCGACCGGGCCGGTCTGCGTCGCCAACGTCAAGTCGGACGAGTGGACCAAGCCGTAGCGCCAGCCGAAGGGACTTCCTGCCTATGCCGCGCGACGCCTATGTCAACGGACGCTACGTGCCGCACGCGGAAGCGCGGGTGCACGTCGAGGATCGCGCCTACCAGTTCGCCGACGGCGTGTACGAGGTGATCGCTGTCCACGGCGGCGAGCTGGTGGACGAGGAGCCGCACCTCGATCGCCTCGACCATTCGCTGGGCTCGCTCAAGATCGACTGGCCGATGTCGCGCCCGGCGCTGAAGCTGGTCATGCGCGAACTCGTCCGACGCAACCTGATCAAGAACGGCATCGTCTATCTTCAGGTCAGCCGCGGCGTGGCGCCGCGCGACCACGCGTTTCCCAAGTCCAACCCCACGCCGGCGCTGGTGATGACCACGCGCCACGCCCGGCCGCCGAACCTGAAGCTGTTGGAGCGGGGCGGGGCGGCGATCACGATTCCCGACATCCGCTGGCGGCGCTGCGACATCAAGTCGGTGTCGCTGTTGCCCAACGTCCTGGGCAAGCAGCAGGCGGCCGAAGCCGGCGCCTACGAGGCCTGGCAGGTGGCGCCCGACGGCACCGTGACCGAGGGCACCTCGACCAACGCCTGGATCGTCACGGCCGAGGGGCGCGTGGTGACGCGCGAGCTGAGCCACGCGATCCTGAGCGGCATCACGCGCCAGACCGTGCTGAAGCTGGCGGCCGAGGAGGGCCTGAAGATCGAGGAGCGGCCGTTCACCGTCGAAGAGGCGCTGAGGGCGCGCGAGGCGTTCCTAACCTCGACCACGTCCTTCGTGCTGCCGATAACCTCGCTCGACGGCAAGCCGATCGCCGACGGCAAGCCCGGCCCCTTGAGCCGCAAGCTCCGGGACTGGTACCTGGCCTATATGGACGCCGCGCCCGCGCCCGAACGGCGGCTGTCGAATTGAGCCCGCCCTGGCCCTTGGGCCTGCCGCGCCCGCGCGCGCTGCTGTTCGACTGGGACAACACGCTGGTCGACAACTGGACGACCATCGCCTCGGCGCTCAACGTGGCTTTCGGCGACTTCGGCAAGCCGGCCTGGACGCTGGCCGAGGTCAAGGCGCGCGTGCGCGGCTCGATGCGCGAAAGCTTTCCCGCCATGTTCGGCCCGGATTGGCGGCGCGCCGGCGAAATCTTCTATGCCGCGTTCAGGCGCACGCATTTGGAGACGCTCAAGCCCATGCCCGGCGCGGACGCGATGCTCGCGGGGCTGGCCGGGCGCGGCCTCTATCTCGGCGTGGTCAGCAACAAGCACGGGCCGTTCCTGCGCGCCGAGGCCGCGCATCTGGGCTGGACCGGGCATTTCGGCGCCGTCGTGGGCGCCGCCGACGCGCCGCGCGACAAGCCGGCGGCCGAGCCGGTGCGCCTGGCCTTGGCGCCGGGCGGGAAGGTGTGGCTGGTGGGCGACGCCGATATCGACATGGAATGCGCGCATAACGCGGGTTGCACCGCGGTCCTGCTGCATCCCGACCCGCCGGGCGCGGATTGGGGCCCGCACCGCCCGGCGCTTCATCTCGCCGGCTGCGGGGCGCTTCTGGCGCTGCTTGCGTAGGGCCGAGGGGGCGGCAATAATCGGCCCGCGGCGGGCAAGCCGCCGCCCAACATAAGAACAGAACGGGTAAGTACAATGTCGGAAAAAGCCCACAACGTACAGGACGTGTTCCTCAACAACGTCCGCAAGAACAAGACTCCGGTGACGATCTTCCTGGTGAACGGGGTCAAGCTGCAGGGGATCATCACCTGGTTCGACAATTTTTCCGTGCTGCTGCGCCGCGACGCCCATTCGCAGCTCGTCTACAAGCATGCGATCTCGACCGTGATGCCGGCGACGCCGATCCAGCTGTTCGAGCAGCCGCCCGCCGCCAAGGAAGGCGGCGCGCCGCCCGAGGGCGCGCAATAAGGGACGCGATGGCTCCGCCATCCCGCCGCATGCGCCGTTGACCGGCGGCGGCAACGGAGCCGCGTCCGCGTTCGGCGGCGGCAACGGCGCGGCCGTTGATCCGGCCGCGCGACCTTCAAGAGGACCGCGCGGATCGGCGCGCGGTGCGCCCACCGGCCGGGCGTTGGTGCTGCATCCGATTCTGCCGGCCGAACTTGCCGGCCAGCGCGGCCATGCCGGGGCGCGCGGCAGTGACGCGCGCCTGGCCGAGGCCGTGGGCCTGGCGCTGGCGATCCGCCTCGACATCGCGCATTCGCAAAGCGTGAAAGTGCTGAACCCGCGCCCGGCCACCCTGTTCGGCAGCAGCACGGTCGAGACCATGGCCGGGCTGATCAAGGCGCAGGAGATCGGCGTCGCGGTGGTCGACGGCGTGGTGTCGCCGGTGCAGCAGCGCAACCTGGAGCGGGCGTGGAAGGCCAAGGTGATCGACCGCACCGGCCTGATCCTGGAAATCTTCGGCGAGCGCGCCCGCACGCACGAAGGCGCGTTGCAGGTGGAATTGGCGGCGCTGAGCTACCAGCGCTCGCGGCTGGTCCGGTCCTGGACCCACCTCGAGCGCCAGCGCGGCGGCTACGGCTTCCTCGGCGGTCCCGGCGAAAGCCAGCTCGAAATCGACCGCCGGCTGATCGACGAGCGCATCGTCAAGCTGAAGCGCGAGCTGGAGGGCGTGAAGCGCACGCGCGGCCTGCACCGCCGGGCGCGCAGGCGCGTGCCGGATCCGGAGCTGGCCCTGGTCGGCTACACCAACGCCGGCAAGTCCCCGCTGTTCAACCGCCTGACCCGGGCGGGGGTGCTGTCGGCCGACATGCTTTTTGCTACTCTCGATCCAACCATGCGCCGGCTCAAGCTGCCTTCGGGCCGCAGCGTCATCCTCAGCGACACGGTCGGGTTCATCTCGAACCTGCCGACCCAGCTTGTGGCCGCGTTCCGCGCCACGCTGGAAGAGGTCACCGGCGCCGACATCGTGGTGCATGTGCGCGACATCGCGCATCCCGATTCCGAGGCGCAGCGCGGCGACGTGCTGAAGGTGCTGCGCGAGCTGGGGCTGGACGCGCTGATCGACGGGGCGGACCCCAAGCGACGGATCATCGAGGCGCTCAACAAGATCGACCTGGTGGACGCCGAGGCCAAGGCGAAGCTCAAGGCCCAGGCGAAGCGAAGCCCCGGCACGGTCGCGCTGTCGGCGGCGACCGGCGAGGGCTGCGAGGCGCTGGCAGCCCTGATCGACGCGCGGCTCAAGGCCGGCCGCGAAGTGACCGAGTTCGACATCCCCGTCGCCGACGGCGCCTCGATCGCCTGGCTCTACCGGCACGGCGAGGTGCTGGCGCGGCGCGACGGCGCCAAGGCCGTGCGCCTGAAGGTCGGCCTCGACCCCGCCGATCTGTCGCGCTTCAAGCGGCGCAAGGCGGCGGCGATAGACTAGGTCCGCGGCCGAACCTCGATCGGCTCCCGGCCAAGTCCAGGACCGGCGCGCGGTTCCGGTTCGCGTCGCGCCTGGCCCGGAGCGAACCATTCGCCGAACCGGCGCGTTGACCGCATGCGGCAATTGACACGCATCGCCGATTGAGCGCACGATTGAAATGCCGTCGCTATCCCGAGCATAGGGGGTTCCGCATGGAAGACACTCCGCCGGGCATAGTCCCGAGGCCCCGCGTGGAAGCGGGGCCACGGCGCGGGAGCTGAGTCGGAAGAGTTTCCGGCACGGGCCGGGCCGCCGAAAATTCGACATTGCACGCGAGGGCGGGACGTTTAGGCCTAACGGCCCAGGGCCTCGCAAAACAGCCCGACTCATGTCGGGCGTGCCCGGAAGGGCGATTTCGGAAACCCCGCCGCGCAACGCGCCGGCGGGGTTTCTTGTTCATGTCGGTCCAAGTTCATGTCGGTCCGAGGCGGCCCGGCATCGCGCGTGGCCCGTTTTCTGTTCATGACGCATCCAGGTCCATTGCCTCCGGTCGCCGAGCGATGGCCGAGCGAGCCCCTGTCGCCGCGCGCTTCCAAGGGGTCTTCGCGCCGTTTTTTGTCGGCGCCGCTTGAACCGAAAAGCGCCAGGAGAGGCTGCCGACCATGGGCGGGTTTTGGCTTCCCACGGCCTCCCCGCATCCCCACATGCATTGTGTTCCGGACCCGTCAACCCTGGGTTTGCCCTTGTTGAACGACGTATT
>JBQTIS010000533.1:0-10097 GCA_052387895.1 Rhodospirillales bacterium
CGGCGCGACGCAAGTCGCGTCGAGCGGGAGGGGGTTAGGGGGAGGGGAGCGCCGGCGCTATTCGTCGTAGCGTTCCCGGTCCAGGGGCTTGCGTTTCTTGACGTTGAAGCGGCCCTGGTAGATCGGCCCCTTGCCGGTGGTCGGCCCGACGTACTGCACGAACAGGATCAATCCGCCGGTCTTCGTGTGCAGGGGCTTTTCGAAATGCGGGTCGGGATGGAACAGCATCGTGCCCGGGCCGCACTTGTCCTTGCCGATCTCGAATTCGCCTTCGAGGATGTACCAGACTTGCGCGAAATTGTGGCTGTGCAGGGGATGGTGCGCGCCCGGCTCGTAGCGCACCAGCCCGGCGTTGGGCTCGCTCGGCCGCTCGGGCCGGGGATGGAACAGCATCTTGCTCCACTGGCCGGGGAAGCGCAGCTTTTCCCATTCCGCGTCGTCGGCGCGGCGCAGCTCGTGCGGCTTGTGGCGCTCTGTCAGCGGCTCTTGCTTCGGATCGCGCGATCGGGTCGCTGTTCCTGACATGGCGCTCCTCCCCGGTTCGTCGGCGCGCTTGAGCTTAGACGCGGGGACGCGGCCGGTCTATCCGATCGGCGCCTATTCCATCGGCACGGGCGCGGGCGGAACCGGACCCGCCAGAAACACGCCGCCGCCGCGCAGCTCGACCGGAACCCTGGCCAGCGAACGGCCGGCGCACGGCCCGCGGACGCAGAATCCGTCGGCGACGCGGAACGCCGCGCCGTGCGTGCTGCACACAAGCCGCGCGCCGGTGTGGTCGAGGACCTTGTCGGGAAAGATGTCGAGCGGCGTGCCGAGATGCGGGCAGGCGTTGACGTAGGCGAAGACCCGCCCGCCGCGGCGCGCCACGATCAACTCGCGCTTGGCGCCGCCCTGCTCGACCGTCACGCCGCGGGCGGCGCCGTCGGGGATCGAAGCCAGCGCCGCGAGCTCCGTCACGCGCGCAGTCCCGCCATCTCGCACAGCAGGTCCCAGGATTTCTTGTCGATCGGCATGACCGAAAGGCGGGAATGGCGCACCAGCCACAGATGCTTGAAGCGCTTGTCGGCCTTGATCTGGGCCAGGGTCACCGGCTTTTCCACCGGCCCCATCGTCTTCACCTCGACCATGCCGAACCTGCCGGTCGGATCGCTGGGGTCGGGGTGGTACTCCTTGGCGACCGAAACCACGCCGACGATGCGCCGCTCCTCGCCGGAGTGGTAGAAGAACGCCAGGTCGCCCCGCTTCATCGCCTTCATGTTGTTGGCGGCCTGGTGGTTGCGAACGCCGCTCCAGGGCTCCGTGCCCTTCCGCACCTGGTCGTCCCACGACCAGGTCTCGGGTTCGGTCTTGACCAGCCAGTGGTTCATTCGCCTCTCCCCTCGCGAGGGAATCGACTAGCCAATCGGAAGGCTCGGCGCAACACCGCGCCCGTCGCTGGACAGGCGTACCGGAATCCGGTACGTTAGTCCGGTGATCCGCAGCTTCAAGGATCGCGAGGCTGCCGGGCTGTTCGCCGGCCGGTTCAGCCGGCGCCTGCCGCCGGATGTGCAGCGCCGGGCGCACCGGAAACTGCTCATGCTCGACGCCGCCGCGGGCCTGGAGTTTCTGGCGGCGGCGCCCGGCAACCGGCTGGAAGCCCTGCGCGGCGACCGGCGCGGGCAGTGGAGCATCCGGATCAACGACCAGTGGCGGCTGTGCTTCCGCTGGCGCGACGGCGCGGCCGAAGACGTTGAGATCGTCGATTATCACCGGGGATGATGGCATGAAAGACAAGCGCCGGGACATTCCGCCGGTCCACCCCGGCGAAGTGCTGCGCGAGGAGTTTCTCTTGCCGCACGGCCTTTCCGTCTACCGCCTGGCGCGGGCGATCGGCGTCAACCGCGCCCGGCTCAACGACATCGTGCTGGGCCGGCGGGGCATCAGCGCCGACACGGCGCTGCGCCTGGCGCGGTATTTCGGCACCGACGCGCAGTCCTGGATGAATCTGCAATCGCGCTACGAGCTCGACCGCGCCGCCGCCGCGCTCGGCGACCGGCTGGCGAAGCGGATCGTTCCCCGCGCCGCTTGAAATAGCTGCCGGTTACGCGCTTTCGGGCTTGAACGGCCGCGCCAGCAGCGCGCGGATTTCCCGGTCGATGTCGGCGCCGCGGTTTAAGACCGCGTCCACCGCGGCCGAGATCGGCATCTCGACGCCGGCGCGCCGCGCGCGTTCCACCACCGCCCCGGCGCTGGCCACGCCCTCGGCGATCGAGCGGCGCTCCGCCAGCACGTCCGCCAGCTTGCGCCCGCGCCCCAGCTCGACGCCGAGCGTCAGGTTGCGCGATTGCAGCCCCGTGCAGGTCAGCGTCAGGTCGCCCAGGCCCGACAGGCCCATGCAGGTCTCGGCCTTGCCGCCCAGGGCCACGGCCAGGCGCAGGATCTCGGCCAGGCCGCGGGTGATCAGCGCCGCCCGGGCGTTGTCGCCGAGCTTGCGTCCCATGGCGATGCCGCAGGCGATCGCCAGCACGTTCTTGACCGCGCCGCCGACCTCGGCGCCGACCGGATCGTCGCCGAGATAGGGGCGGAAACTCGGCGTGCCCAGCGCGCGCGCCAGCGCCGCGCCCAGGCCCGCGTCGCGGCAGGCGAGCGTGACGGCCGTCGGCAGCCCTTGCGCCACTTCCAGCGCGAAGGTGGGCCCGCTCATGACCGCGAACCGCGCCTGGGGCAGCACCTCGGCCAGCACCTCCGTCATCAGCGCGCCGCCCCGGGGCCCGCCCAGCTCCAGGCCCTTGGCGCAGATCACCAGGGGCGGCAGCTTGCCGTTCAAGGCCCGCCCCAGAACGGCGGCCGAGGGGCGCACATGCTGCGCGGGAACCGCCAGCAGAATCGCGTCGGCCCCCGCCAGGATCGCCGGATCGGTCGCCGCCTTCAGGCCGGTTTCCAGAATGACGCCGGGCAGGAACAGCGGGTTCCGGCGCGTGGCGTTGATCGCCGCGGCGACCTCGGGCTCGCGCGCGCAAATCCGCACCTCGTGCCCGGCGCGCCGCGCGAGCTGCGCCAGCGCCGTGCCCCAGGCGCCCGCGCCCATGATGCCGATGGTCTCCATCGCCGCGGGACCATATCACCGATCGCCGGGTTTCGACCCCGCGCGCGGCGGCCTCAGGACGGGATGACGGTGATGCCGTGCTCCGCCAGCGTGACGAACACGTCGGCGCCCGGCTTCAGCGGCCGCTCGACCGCGCGGTCGACCACGAACAGGTCGCCCAATTCGGTCGTCACGGTGTACTCCATGTGCGTGCCCAGGTAGGCGGCCTTGGCCACGCGGCCTTCCAGCGCCGGGCCGTTGGGCCGCACGACCATCAGCAGCAGCGATTCCGGGCGGATCGCGACCTTGATTTTTCCCGGCTTCGCGCCGCGGTGCTTCATGGCGGCCTGAACCTGGCCGATCGAGACCGGCGCCGTGTCGCCCCGGTGCGGGCCCATCGTCGCCTCGATGATGTTGGCGTCGCCGATGAAGTCGGACACGAACAGGCTGGCCGGCTCCTCGTAAAGCTCGCGCGGCTCGCCCGTTTGCGCGATCACCGCGTTGGCCATGACGATCACCTTGTCCGAGACCGCCAGCGCCTCTTGCTGGTCGTGCGTGACATAGGCCACGGTGAGGTTGAGCGAACGCTGAAGGTCGCGGATGTCCTCGCGCACGCGCCGCCTGAGCTTGGCGTCGAGGTTCGACAGCGGCTCGTCGAACAGCAGCACCTGCGGCTCCAGAACCAGGGCGCGGGCCACCGCCACGCGCTGCTGCTGGCCGCCCGAGAGCTCGGACGGCAGCCGCTCGTCGAAGCCCTTGAGCCCCACGACGTGCAGCTTTTCGCGCGCCATCTCCTGCGCCTTGGCCTTGGGCACGCCGCTGACGGATGGCCCATAGGACACGTTTTCCAGCACCGTCATGTGCGGGAACAGCGCGTAGGACTGGAACACCATCGACACGTCGCGGTCGGCGGCGCTGAGCCGCGTCACGTCGCGCCCGCCGATCGTGATCTGGCCCTCGCTCGCCATCTCCAGGCCCGCGATCAGCCGAAGCGTCGTGGTCTTGCCGCAGCCCGAAGGGCCCAAGAGCGTCACCAGCGTCCCGGGTTCGATGGTGAAAGAAACGCCGTTGACCGCCGTCACCTCGCCGTAGCGCTTGGTGACGTTGCGGAACTCCACCGACGCGGCGGCTTTTGCGTTAGTCCCGTTTAGCCGTTCCATCCCCTGAAGCCCTTCCCCCGGGTCATTTCGGCAGGCTGCCGACTTCTTTTTCCCAGCGCGCGACGATTCGCTTGCGCTCGGCGCTGGCGCTGTACTTGGCGTGGTCGAAATTGATCAGCTTCATGTCCTCCATGCGCGGCATCTGCGCCGGGGCGCTCGCCTTCATGTTCGACGGCACCTGAAACGACTTGGCGTTCTTGGCCATGTTCTGCGCCTCGGCGGTCAGCGCCCAATCGTACCATTTGCGCGCGTTGGCGGGGTTCTTGCCGCCCCGGACGATCGACATCGAGCCGATCTCGTAGCCCGTGCCCTCGCAGGGCGCCGCGATCTTCAGCTTCGCGCCGGCGGCGGCCTCGGCCACCGCGTCGTGCAGGAAGTTGATGCCGACGGTGGTTTCGCCCAACGCCGCGTTCCGGACCGGCGCGGGCCCCGAGCGCGTGTACTGGTTGATGTTGGCGTGCAGCTTTTTCAGGTAGTCGAACGCCTTGTCCTCGCCCATCACCTGCACCAGCGTCGCCAGCGCGACATAGGCCGTGCCCGACGAGGACGGGTTCGACATCTGGATCTCGTTCTTGAACTCGGGCCGGATCAGGTCGGCCCAGCATTTCGGCTCGGGCAGCTTTTTCTTCGCCAGCATCTCGGTGTTCCACACCGTGCCCAGCGCGCCGGCGTAGATGCCGACGGTGCGGTATTTCGCGTCCGCCGCCTGCTTCTGCGCCCAGGGGTGCAGCTCGGCCAGCATCGGCGAGCGGTACTCGACGGTAAGATTGGCCTCGGCGGCCTCCAAATGCTGGTCGCCGACGCCGCCGTAGAAGATGTCGGCCCTGGGGTTGGCCGCCTCGGCCCGCAACTGGGCGATGGTCTCGCCCGAGCCTTTCTGCGACATCGTCACCTTGGCGCCGGTCTTCTTCTCGAACTCCCGCGTCATCAGCAGGCACCATTCGTTCAGCACGCTGCAATAGACCACCAGCTCTCCGCCGCTTTGCGCCGAAGCGGCGCGCGGCAGCGCGGCGAGGGCGATCGACAGAAGCAAGGCGACCAGGCGCATGGGTTGGCTCCTTCCGATGGTTATCCGCCGGCCATCGCGGCGATGGGCTGGGCGGCCGTGCGGCGGCCGAGGCGGCGATCGCCGACCAAGAGCTGGATCAACAGGATCGCCGCCAGCATCACCACGATCAGCACGTTGGAATAGGCGATGGCGAGCCCATGCTCGCCCGCCTCGACCCGGCCGACGATGTAGGCGGTGGACATGTTGTACTGCGCCGAGACCAGGAAGATCACGGCGCTGACCGCGGTCATGGCGCGCACGAAGCTGTAGACCAGCGCCGAGACCACCGCGGGCCGCAACAGCGGCAGCACCACGCGCCTGACCGTGGTGAACGAGCGCGCGCCCAGCGTCAGCGAGGCCTCGTCCAGGCTCTTGTCGATCTGGCTGAGGGCCGCGACGCCCGAACGCACGCCGACCGGCATGTTGCGGAACACGAAGCAGATCACCAGGATCACCCCCGTGCCGGTCAGTTCGATCGGCGGCACGTTGAACGCCAGGATGTAGCTGACGCCGATCACCGTGCCGGGGATGGCGAAGCTCAGCATGGTGCAGAACTCGAACAGGCGCTTGCCGGCGAAGCTCTGGCGCGACAGCAGATAGGCCGTCAGGATGCCGACGATCGCCGTCAGCGGCGCCGCGATCGCCGAGATCTGGATCGTGGTCCAGAACGAATCCCAGGCCGAGCCGGTGAAATGCAGGCCCCGCGCCCCCCATTCCACCGAGAATCCGGTGCGGTAATGCTCGAGCGTCAGCGCATAGTCGCGCCCGACCCCGGTCCAGAAGCTCGACAAAAGGATGGTGGCGTAAACCGCCGCGGTCAGCAGCACGAACGGCGTCACCGCCCCGTAGCACAGCCAGCGCAGGCCCCGGGGCAGCGGCACGGCCAGCCCCGCGTCGCCCTTGCCGGTGACGGTGGTGTAGGACTTGCGGCCGAGCCAGCGGTGCTGCGCGTAGAACGCGCCCAGCGTGAACGCCAAGAGGATGATCGCCAGCACCGCCGCGCGGCCCTGGTCGTGCGCCGCGCCGACCACGGCGAAGTAGATCTTGGTCGCCAGCACCTCGTAGTTGCCGGCCAGCACCAAGGGGTTGCCGAAATCCGCCATGCTCTCGACGAAGCCCAGGAGGAACGCGTTGGCGATGCCGGGCCTGAGCAGCGGCAGGGTCACGGTGTTGAAGGTCTTCCAGCCCTTGGCGCGCAGCGTCAGCGAGGCCTCCTCCAAGGACGGGCTGATGCCCTGCACCACGCCGATCAGCACCAGGAAGGCGATCGGCGTGAACGCCAGGAGCTGCGCCAGCGCCACCCCCTGAAGCCCGTAGATCCAGCGCGAGCGGGGAACGTCGAACCATTCGTTCAACAGCCCGCTCACCAGCCCCGACCGGCCGAACAGGAGAATCATCGCCAGGCCGATGACGAAGGGCGGGGTGATGATCGGCAGCACGCTCATCACCTTCAACAGGCCCTTGAACGGAAAATCCGTGCGCGTGGCGATCAGCGCGAAGGCCAGGCCGAACAGGGTCGAGCCCGCCCCCACCACCACGGCCAGGAACAGCGTGTTCCACGCCACCCCGCAGCGCAGCGACGAATACACGCAATCCAGGCCCCAGACCGAGTTGTCGAAGAACTTGCCCGCGAACTCCGCCGGCGCCACGTTGCCGTCGTTGTCCTTGACCGCGCTGACCAGAATCTCGGACACGGGGAAGAACACGAACGTGCCCACCAGGCCGACCACCAGCGCGACCGAGCCGACGGTGAAGGCGTCGCCCCGGCACCAGCCCCTGGCCGCCAGGCCCTGGCACATCAGCATCAGGAACGCGCCGGCCAAAAGCAGCGCGCCGAAACCCATGCCCGGCTGCTTGGGTCCGGGCGCGCCGGCCAGCGCCTCGAGCCACGCGTAGCTCCAGCCGCGATGGTCGATGGCGAAGCCCTCGGCCGCCATCAGCGCCAGTCCGCCAAGTCCCGCGGCGATCAGCAGGCGGTGAAGGCGCGCGTCGTCCACGTGCAGCAGCGCGGCCGGCGTCGCCGCCGCCAGCGCCAGCAGCGCCGGGATCAGCCACCAGCGCCCGTGCGCCGCGACTTGCAGCGCCGCCGGCGCGGAGGCGCCGTCGGCATACCTGGCCAGCCAGTCGAAATACCAGAAGCTGCCGTCGATCGCGTACCACGGCAGGAGCAGGGCGCTCGCCCAGCCGAGCGCGAGCCACAGTCTGACGGCGCGGGTCATCGCGGATTCCGAACGCGGGCCGGGGCGGCGCGCGCCGCCGCCCCGTTCCGGCTCAAGCCGCCGCCGTCACTTCGGCAGGTTCTTCACCTCGGCGTCCCACTTCGCCAGCAGGCGCCTGCGCTCGGCCGACGAGCCGTACTTCGCGAAGTCGTAGTTGATGAACTTGATCTTCGAGAAGTCCGGGGCCTCCTTCGGCACCGCGGCGTTCTTGTTCGACGGCACCTGATAGGCCTTGGCCTGCGCGCCCAGGGCCTGCGCCTCGGCGGTCAGCGCCCAGTCGTACCAGCGTTTGGCGCTGTCCAGGTTCTTGGCGCCCTTGATGATCGACATCGAGCCGATCTCGTAGCCCGTGCCCTCGCACGGCGACACGATCTTCAAGGGGGCGCCCTGCACCGCGAAGGTCACCAGGTCGTGCTGGAACACGATGCCGATCGTGGTCTCGCCCAGGCTCGCCGCCTTGGCGGGCGCGGCGCCCGACTTGGTGTACTGGTTCACGTTCTTGTGCATCTTCTTCAGGAAGTCGAAGCCCTTTTCCTCGCCCATCAGCTGCACCATGGTGGCCAGCATGGTGTAGGACGTGCCCGAGGAGTTCGGGTCGGCGATCTGAACCTCGTCCTTCAGCTTCGGGTTCAAGAGGTCGGACCAGCACTTCGGCTCGGCGATCTTCTTGGCCGCGAGCTGCTTGGTGTTGAAGCCGTAGCCCAGCGCGCCGGAATACACGCCGATGGTGCGCTTCTTCGACTGCTCCCACTGCTTGATCGCCCAGGGGTGCAGCTGCGAGTTGAGCGGCGAGGTGTATTCCTGCGTCAGCCCTTCCTCGGCGGCCTGCAGGTGCGGGTCGCCGGTGCCGCCCCACCACACGTCGCCCCGCGGGTTCGAGGCCTCGGCCTTGACCTGGGCGTAGAGCTCGCCCGAGCTCTTGCGCGTCATCGCCACCTTGATGCCGGTCGCCTTTTCGAACGCGGTCACCACGGCGCGGCACCACTCCTCCTGCACCGTGCAGTAGAGCACCAGGTTGCCCTGCGCGCTGGCGCCGCCCGGCGCCAGAAACGCCGCGGCGCCCACGAAGGCAAGCCCGGCCAGTTTCACGAAGTTTCTCGAATTCATTGCTTTTCCTCCCTTTTGGGCCGCCGCATTGCTTATGGGCGGCACTCCGACAACGTATTCCCCGCCGGCATTATGCCATCACTTTGGCCCCGATGCCCGTCAGCTTGGCCAGCGCCGGGGCGATGCCCGGCGCCGCCACCAGGATCGCGTTCCCCTTCCTCATGCCGTCGCCGGCCAGGAAGTCGTTCGCGTAGCCGCCGGCCTCCTTCACCATCACGATGCCGGCCAGGCAATCCCAGGAATTGATGTGCAGCTCGGCGTAGCCGTCGGTGCGCCCGTCCGCGACATAGGCGATGCCGAGCGAGCCGGAGCCCGCGCGCAGGAAGCTGGCGCCCGCGTCCAGCACGCGCTTGACCATCGCCAGGTAGTCGGCGTCGGGTCGGCGCTTGGACCAGCCGAGCTCGATCTGGCACCGGTCCAGCTGCGTGGCGTTGCTGGTCTTCATCGGCCAGCCGTTGAGCCGCGCGCCGGCGCCGCGCCGCGCCTCGAACATCTCGTCGGCCATCGGGTCGTAGATCACGCCGATCTCGGGCGCGTTGTTCAGGACATAGGCGATGGAAATGCAGAAATGCGGAATCCCGCGCGCGAAGTTCGAGGTGCCGTCGATCGGGTCCACCACCCACATCGACGGGCCGGTCTCCCCGCCGGTCTCCTCGCCGAAAAACCTGTCGCCGGGAAACGCGTCATGCAGCCGCCGGCGCACCAGCTTCTCGACCGCCGCGTCGGCCTGGGTCAGGTAGTCCTGCGGGCCCTTGAACGTCAGCTCGATGCCGCCGCGGCTCTGGAACAGCCGCCGCATCATCTCGCCAGCCTGCCGCGCCACGGCGCACGCCGCCAGGTGGCGGCGCGCCACGGCTTCGGATTCGGTCATCGCACCCCCTGAACCGCCCGCGACTTTCAAAGACCCGAGGGTCTCTTCAGCCTGTTACAATTCTATGACAGCCGTATTGCCGCCGCGTCAATCCCCAATCGGACCAACGGCTCTCTCGGCGCGGCATGGCGGGCACGCCGGGCGGGCGCGTTGACGCATGCCGTTGGCCTGCGCCATGGTTCGGCCCTTGCCGGCAGGCGGCGGATCCGCGGCGGAGGGATCGACGTGGCGACCACCCATTTCATCGTGCACGACAGGAAAGACACGGTCGGCGTGATCGTGGCCGAGAGCGGCGTGAAGAAGGGCCAGGCGCTGACCGGCTGGGTCATGGAAGGCGACGGCACCATCGCGATCAAGGCGGCCGACGACATTCCGCTCGGCCACAAGATCGCGCTGAAGGACATCAGGAAGGGCGAGACGATCCTGAAATACGGCCACGATATCGGCCTGGCCCGCGACGCCATCGCCAAGGGCCGCCACGCCCACATCCACAACATGAAGACGAAACGCTGGTAGGAAAGGGACCGCCGCCATGGCCAACATCGTCAAGAAGCGCGATCTCGGCTTCCTCGGCTACCGGCGCGAGAACGGCCGCGTGGGCGTGCGCAACCACGTCGCGATCCTGCCG
>JBQTIS010000534.1:0-7457 GCA_052387895.1 Rhodospirillales bacterium
GGCTTTCGAACCCTCGCCCGCCCCTGAGCTTGCCGAAGGGAGCGGGAGAGGGTGGCGCGAACAACGTGAGCGCCGGGTGAGGGCATCAATTCCGCGCCATCTGCTTGGCCTTGTCGGCGAGTTGCGCCAGCTTCCTGTCGAGGGCGGCGATCAGCCCGTCCACCTTGCCCTGGTTCTGCTGCAGCACCGACGAAAAGTCGGCGCGCTGGGCCACCGCCATCGAGCTGCCCTCGACCGCGATGTCCATGATCTTGTATTGGCCGGCCGGACGCTCGATGCGCCATTCCACGCGCACCGGGTCGCGGCCGGGGCGCACCACCTGGCTCTCCACGAACGCCACCCGGCCCTCGGCGCGCGTGGCGGTGAGCTTCAGCGTCTCGCCGCTGTACTCGTTGAAGCGCAGCGCCCAGGTCAAGAGCGTGACCTCCTCGAACGCCTTCAGATAGGCCCGCTGCTGCTCCTCGGTCGCGCGCGCCCAGGCGCGGCCCATCACGAACCGGCCGATGGTCGGCACGTCGAAGCCGTCGAGAAACAGCGCGCGGAACTTGGCGATGCGCCGGTCCAGCGGCAGGCCCTTCTCGTTGATCGTGGCGATGGCGCCGTCGGCCAGTTCCTTGACGAACACGCCCGCGCCCTCGGCGAAATCGCTGGCCCGGGCCGGCTGGGACAGGGCGTTCGCGCACAGCGCGGCGCCGATCGCCATCATGGCCATGCGTCGTGACAGCATCGCCGCCGACCCTCCCGCGCCGCGTCGTTCCGGTTCCATCTGCTATATGCCGCGATTCGCCGGCGCCGCGCCAGCCGGCATGCTATTCAAGCTTCGCCTGATGGCGCAATTTCTCGCGCTTGTCGCGCAGCGCCCTGATCAGCCCGTCGAACTGGCCGTTGCTCTGCTGGATCACGGCGCTGTAATCGGCGCGCTGGGCGATGGCCAGGCTGGTGCCCTCGGCCACGATATCGAGAATCTTGTAGCCGTCGCCGCCCTTTTCGATCCGCCAGTCCACGCGAATCGACGGCTTGCCCGGGCGGATGATCGAGCTTTCCAGGATCACCGCCTTGCCTTCCTCGCGCAGCTTGTCGATCACCAGCTTCTCGCCGGCGTACTGATCGAACCGCAGCGCCCAGGTCAGAATCGTCACGTCCTCGAACACCGCCAGATAGGCCGTCTTCTGCGGGTCGGTGGCCTTGGTCCAGGCGCGGCCGGCCACGAACTTGCCGATGGTCGGCACGTCGAAGCCCTCGGCGAACAGCTTGCGGAAGGTCTCGATCCGTTGCGGGGCGGTCAGATCCTTCTTGTTCAGAACGGCGATGGTGCGGTCGGCCAGGGCTTGCAGGAATGCGCGCGCGCCCTCGGCGTGCTCGCTGGCCGCCGCCGCCAGGCGCGCCGCCGGCGCTGCCGCCGCGAGTGCTTCGAAAAGAACGGCGATGCCGACGGCGCGTCGCGTCAGCATGGAAGGCCCCTTACTCAGGTCGAAGCGAAATCTGCTCCGCCGGCGCGATGCGCGGGATCGGCAGCGGCGACATGCCCTGCACCTGCGGCATGACCGCCGCCGGCGCCATGCCCTGCTTCTGCGGTACGATGATCACGGGCAGGTTGGGCTCCTGGCCGCTGATCGTGGGCACGCCCTGGTTGGCCGACGGCACGCCGTTGCGGATTTCGTCGTCGCGGCGCTGGCGATACAGGCTGCGGACCGTGGCGTAGTAGTCGATCGAGGTGCGTTCGACCTCGTCGAGCGTGTCGATGTTGCGCGAGCGCAGATCCAGCGCGGTCAGCACCGTGCGCGCCCAGGGCCCATAGTCCGGCCCGTAGAAGCGCAAGACCAGCGACACCGGATCGATGAACCCGTCCACCACCAGGCCCACCGTGTCGCGCGGGTTCGACGGACCGTAGATCGGCAGCATCATGTACCAGCCCTCTTCGAAGCCCCACACGCCCAGAGTCTGGCCGAAATCCTCGTCGTGGTACTTGATGCCCATCACCTCGTCGGCGAAATCGAGCAGGCCGCCCAGGCCGAAGGTGGTGTTGAACACGAACCGGCCGGCGGTGTCGCGCGCGCGCTCGAGGTTGCCTTGCAGCAGGTCGTTGATGAGGATCAGCGGCGAGCGCGCGTTGCGCAGCACGTTGTGGATGGCGTCGCGAACCGGCTCGGGCACGCCGGTGCGGTACATCCCGGCGATCGGCCGGAACAGCAATTGGTCGAACGCGTAGTTGAGCTCGAAGACGTAGCGGTTGAAATCTTCCCAGGGGTCGTTGGCTTCGTCGTAGGCCGCGCGCGCATCCGGGTCTTTCGGAGGGACGCCGCAGCCCGACGTCAGCACCATGGCCGCAAGTGCCGATGCCATCAGGCTCCGCTTCAGGCTTTTTTTCATTTTCGTTCTCTAACCAACCAACACCGCACTGGTCCCGCGTCTTCGGCGCGCGGTTCCGATCCACCCGCCCGTGATGTCCAGCCCCGGCGCGTCCGCAGCCTTCCCGGCGCGGGCCGGATTCGGTTCGCGGGCTTCAAGCTAAGCGCCGCATGCCCCGGCCAAAGGGGTCTGGCCTCACGTGCGTTAAGGGGTATCAGATTCGTTTGTGGACACAAATCGGATTTGCCCAAATTGTGTGTTTCTCGACACCTATGATGCAGACATGTCACAGAAACGCCGTGGAATGGCGGAGTCCGGCGTCAATCCGCTATTTTGGCCTCGACAGGGTTATAGAAATACATAAGGATATCTTTATACCGTTCTATATCAGGGGTAAATCGCATGGACGCGTTGCTGGCCGGCCTGCGCGCCGCCGCCGAGCCGACCCGGCTCAGGCTCCTCGCGCTTTGCGGCCATGCCGAGCTCACGGTCAGCGAGCTCACGCAGATTCTCGGGCAAAGCCAGCCGCGCGTGTCGCGGCATCTGAAGCTCATGTGCGAGGCCGGTCTGCTCGACCGGTTCCGCGAGGGCACCTGGGTGTTCTACCGCCTGGCGCAGCGCGGCGCCGGCGCCGAGCTGACGCGGGTCGTGATCGACCAGGTGCCGCCCGACGACGCCACGCTGGCGCGCGACCTGGCGCGGCTCGACGACGTGCGCCGGGCGCGCGCCGAGGCGGCCGCGGCCTATTTCCGCGCCAACGCGCCGCGCTGGGACCGGATCCGCACGCTGCACGTCGACGACCGCGAGGTCGAGCGCAAGCTGCTGGAGCTGCTGCCGGCGCGGGGCATCGGCGACCTTTTGGACATCGGCACCGGGACCGGGCGGATGCTCGAGCTGTTCGCCGGCCGGGCGGAGCGCGCCGTGGGCATCGATATGTCGCGCGAGATGCTGGCCGTGGCGCGCGCAAATCTCGACAAATCGGGCCGGCGCAACTGCCTGGTGCGCCAGGGCGATATGTACCAGCTGCCGCTGCCCGACCGCGCATTCGACGCGGTGATCATCCACCAGGTGCTGCACTACGCCGACGAGCCGGCCGAGGCGATCGAGGAGGCGGCCCGGGTGCTGAAGCCCGGCGGCCGGCTGCTGGTGGTCGATTTCGCGCCGCACGACCTCGAGAATCTGCGCGCCGAGCACGCGCATCGCAGGCTGGGCTTCCGCGACGACGAGATCGCCGGCTGGGCCAGGGCCGCGGGGCTGGAGTGCGAGCCGGTGGTGCATCTGCCGGGCAAGCCGTTGACGGTCGGCATCTGGCGCGCCCAGCGCGCGCCGGTCGCGCCGGATAAGGCCGCCGCCGTCCAGCGCCCGGAAGGCCGCAAGCGATGAGCCCCGCGCGGCGCCCGGCCCTTTCGCTGGAATTTTTCCCGCCCAAGACCGCCGAGATGGAGCAGCGGCTGTGGCAGGCGATCGCGGCGCTGGCGGCGCTGAAGCCGCGTTTCGTGTCGGTCACCTATGGCGCGGGCGGCACCACGCGCGAGCGCACCCACGCCACGGTCGCGCGCATCCGCGAAACGACCGCGCTCGAGCCCGCCGCGCACCTGACCTGCGTGGCGGCGACGCGCGCGGAGATCGACGCGGTGGCGGCGCGCTATTGGCAGGCCGGCGTGCGCCACGTCGTGGCGTTGCGCGGCGACCCGCCCGGGGGCCTGGACCGGCGCTATGCGCCGCATCCCGGCGGCTACGAATACGCCGCCGACCTGGTGGCGGGCCTGAGGCGCGTCGGCGATTTCCGCATCTCGGTCGCGGCCTTTCCCGAAACCCATCCCGAGGCGGCGAGCCCCGAGGCCGACCTCGACAACCTGAAGCGCAAGATCGACGCCGGCGCCGACACCGCGATCACGCAGTATTTCTTCGAATCCGCAACCTTCCTCAGGTTCCGCGACCGCGCGCGCGCCCGGGGCATCGCGGCGCCGATCGTGCCGGGCCTGCTGCCGATCGTGAATTTCCAGCAGGCCGTCGCGTTCAGCGGCCGCTGCGGCGCGTCGGTGCCGGCTTGGCTTCACCGGCGCTTCGCCGGGCTGGACCAGGACCCGAAGGCGCATCACGCCGCGGCGGTCGAGGTCGCCGCCGATCTGGCGCGCACGCTCTTGGCCGAGGGCGCCGAGGCGCTGCACGTCTACACGCTGAACCGGGCCGAGCTGGCGCGCGACATCTGCGCGACGATCGGGCTCGGCGCCGCCGCCCCGGCGGCGGCCTGAAGGGGCCGGGCGCGCCATGAGCGATCTTGTGTCGGCCTTGCGCGAGCGCGTGCTGCTGTGCGACGGCGCCATGGGCACGCAGGTGCAGGCGCGCGAGCTCGACGTGGACCGCGACTACCTGGGAGCGGAGAACTGCACCGAGATATTGAACAAAAGCCGGCCCGACCTGGTGCGCGAGATTCATCGCGGCTATCTCGAGGCCGGCGCGGACATCGTGCAGACCAACAGCTTCGGCGGCTCGCCGATCACGCTGGGCGAATTCGGCCTGGAGGCCGAAGCGCGCGCGCTGAACCGCGCGGCCGGCGTGCTGGCGCGCGAGGCCGTGGATGGCATCGGCGACGGAAGGCGGCGCTTCGTGCTGGGAGCGGTCGGGCCGGGCACCAAGCTGCCGACCCTCGGGCATATCGACTATCAGAGCGTCGAGGACGCCATCGCCGTGCAATGCGCGGGGCTGGTCGAAGGCGGGGTCGACGGCATCCTGGTCGAGACCTGCCAGGACCCGCTGCATTTCAAGGCGGCGATCAACGGCGCCAAGCGCGCGCGCGCCGAGGCCGGGACGCCGACGCCGATCCTGCTGCAAGTGACGGTCGAGACTACCGGCACGCTTCTGGTCGGCACCGACATCGCGGCGGCCGCCACCGTCGCCCGCGCGCTCGACGTGGACGCGATCGGGCTGAACTGCGCCACCGGCCCGCGCGAGATGGCCGAGCACGTGCGCTGGCTGGGCGAGAACTGGCCGGGCCTGATCACCGTGCAGCCAAATGCCGGCCTGCCCGAGCTGGTGGACGGGCGCACGCGCTATCCGCTGACGCCGGAAGAGCTGGCGAGCTGGATGGAGCGTTTCGTCGCCGAGGACGTGGTCAACCTGGTCGGCGGCTGCTGCGGCACCACCCCGGCGCATATCGCCGCGCTGGACGCGATGCTGCGCAAGCGCGCCCCGGACGGCCGGCGCCGCCCGGCGCCCAAACCGCGCGCGGCCGAATGGACGCCCTCGATCGCCTCGCTTTACGGCCAGGTGCCGCTGCGCCAGGAGAACGCCTATCTCTCGATCGGCGAGCGCTGCAACGCCAACGGCAGCCGGCGCTTCCGCGACTTGCAGGAAAAGGGCGACTGGCAGGGCTGCGTCGAGATGGGGCGCGAGCAGGCGCGCGAGGGCTCGCACGCGCTCGACGTCTGCACCGCCTTCGTCGGCCGCGATGAGCTCGCGGAAATGGCCGAGGTGGTCCAGCGCATGCGCGGGGCGGTCAACGCGCCGCTGGTGATCGACTCGACCGAGTACCCGGTGCTGGAAGCGACGCTGAAGCTCTATGGCGGCAAGCCGATCATCAACTCGATCAACTTCTAGGACGGCGAGGAGCCGGCGGCCAGGCGCCTGGCGCTGGCCAAGCGCTTCGGCGCGGCGGTGGTGGCGCTGACCATCGAGGAAAAGGGCATGGCCAAGACCGCCGCGGACAAGCTGCGCGTCGCCCGGCGGCTGTACGATTTCGCGGTCGGCAAGCATGGCTTGCCGGCCGCGGACCTGCTGTTCGACCCGCTGACCTTCACCATTTGCACCGGCAACGACGACGACCGCAAGCTGGGGCTTTGGACCCTGGAAGCGATCGAGGCGATTTCGCGCGAGCTGCCGGAATGCCAGATCGTCCTGGGGCTCTCGAACATCTCGTTTGGGCTCAAGCCCGCGGCCCGCGCGGTGCTGAACTCGGTGTTCCTCGACCATGCGCTGAAGCGCGGCATGACCGGAGCCATCGTGCACGTCTCGAAAATCGTGCCGCTGCACAAGATTCCCGAAGCCGAGGCCAAGGCGGCCGAGGATCTGATCTTCGACCGGCGCGCCGCGGGCTACGACCCATTGCAGGCTTATATCGCCCTGTTCAAGGACCGGCGCGAGGAGGCGGCGGCGAAGCGCCAGCGCCCGGACAAGGTGGAGGAGCGCCTGAAGCAGTGCATCGTCGACGGCGACCGCGTGGGCCTGACCGACGACCTGGCCGAGGCGCTGAAGGTCCACGATCCGCTCGACATCATCAACACCTTCCTGCTCGACGGCATGAAGGTGGTGGGCGAGCTGTTCGGCGCGGGCAAGATGCAGCTTCCCTTCGTGCTGCAATCGGCCGAGACCATGAAGGCCGCGGTCGGCTACCTCGAGCCGTTCATGGAAAAAGTGGCGGGCTCGACCAAGGGCACGGTGGTGCTGGCGACCGTGAAGGGCGACGTGCACGACATCGGCAAGAACCTGGTGGACATCATCCTCACCAACAACGGCTTCCGCGTGGTCAACCTGGGCATCAAGCAGCCGATCGACGCGATCCTCAAGGCTGCGGTCGAGAACAAGGCCGACGCCATCGGCATGTCGGGCCTGCTGGTCAAGTCCACCGTGGTGATGCGGCACAACCTGGAAGAAATGTCGCGCCAGGGCATCGACACCCCCGTGCTGCTGGGCGGCGCGGCGCTCACCCGGCGCTACGTCGAGACGGATTGCGTCAAGTCCTATGCCTGCGGCCGCGTGGCCTATGCCGGCGACGCGTTCGACGGCCTCGACCTCGCCACCAAGGTGATGGAGGGCAGGTTCAACCGGCACCTGGAGGCGCGCCAGGCCGCGAACCAGAACAAGCCGGCCAACGCGCGCCGCACGCTCGGGCGCGCGACCGACGCGGCGCTGCGGCCCGTGGACGCGGAGGAGACGCGGCTCAGGCGCTCCGAGCTGGGGTCCGGCGTCGAGCTGCCGGCGCCGCCGTTCTGGGGCGCGCGGCTGATCGAGAACACCAGGCTGCGCGCGCTGCTGCCGTACCTGAACGACCGCAAGCTCTACAACTTCCACGGCGGCTACCGCACTGAGGTCCGCACGCTGGCCGAGTA
>JBQTIS010000535.1:0-3436 GCA_052387895.1 Rhodospirillales bacterium
CCCGTGTCGTCCGCGAAAAGGCAGAACAGCAGCCGAACAAGTAACCGTTCAAGATTGTGTCCAGAATAGCCTGAAGCCTTGAGAGCATCGTGAATCTTCCCGAGAAGCTCGGACGCAAGAATATTGACGGGGTCTTGGTCTCGGAAAGTGCGCTTCTGAACTCCGGCGATAAACCCAAGTTTCTCGACATTGTTGGGTAAGTCACGCAATGCAAATCGTGCTTCGGTCCCTTCGTCGAGATCGAAAAGCTCAAAGTATTGGAAGTCACTCGTCAGAACGTAGCGTGGGAGTTCGTGCTCTTTTAAACCGGGAAAATAGTCGAAGGCTTCCTCTTTGGCACGCTTCAAGCTGCGACCGGCACTCTTGTGCTCAACGAGAAGGAGTCCTTTCCAAAAGAGATCAATAAATCCGTACTCAGGGCCAAGAAGCTTAACCGGCGCTTCGAACGAAGCAACCCTGCGTCGCCTGATACCAAATATCTCGAAAAATTCATTGTAGAACGATTGAGCCTCGCCTTTCTCGTAGGTCTCGTCTTTCCACTCTTTAGCAAATTGAGCGGCGCGGGCGCGAATCTCATTCCAGCTAAGCCGCATGTCCCGCCCCTAGCATTCCTAATCCGCGAACGGGTCTTTCACCATGATGGTGTGTTCGCGCTCAGGGCTGGTGGACAGAAGCGCCACCGGCGCCTCGATCAGCTCTTCCACGCGGCGCACGTATTTGATCGCCTGCGCCGGCAGATCGACCCACGACTTGGCGCCGCGGGTCGATTCCTTCCAGCCCTCCAGCGTCTCGTAGACCGGCTCGACCGCGCCCTGCGCCGCCGCCGCCGCGGGCAGGTGGTGCAGCACCGATCCCCCCAGCTTGTAGGCGGTGCAGATCTTGATCTCGTCGAACCCGTCCAGCACGTCGAGCTTGGTGAGCGCGATGCCGTTGATGCCGCCGACCTTGATCGCCTGGCGCACCATCACCGCGTCGAACCAGCCGCAGCGCCGCTTGCGCCCCGTCACGGTGCCGAAGTCGCGCCCGCGCTCGCCCAGTCTTTCTCCCACCGGGTTCTGCTGCTCGGTGGGGAAGGGCCCCGAGCCCACGCGCGTGGTATAGGCCTTGACGATCCCCAGCACATAGCCCACGGCGCGCGGCCCCACGCCCGATCCCACCGCCGCCATCGCCGCCACCGCGTTGGACGAGGTGACGTAGGGATAGGTGCCGTGGTCGGCGTCCAGCCTGATGCCCTGCGCGCCCTCGAACAGGATGCGGTGCCCGGCGCGGCGCAGCTCGTCCAGCCGCTGCCACACCGGCTCGGCGAAGGGCAGGATGCGCGGCGCCAGCTCAAGGAGCTCGGCCTTCAGCTCCGCGGCCTTTACCTCCGGCAGGCCCAGGCCCTTGCGCAGCGGGTTGTGGTGCGCCAGCAGCGCCTCGATCCGCGCGTCCAGGCACCTTGCGTCGGCCAGGTCGCACACGCGCACGGCGCGCCTTCCCGCCTTGTCCTCGTAGGCTGGCCCGATGCCGCGTCCGGTGGTGCCGATCTTGTTGGCGCCGCCCCCGGCCGTTTCGCGCGCGCGGTCGAGCTCGCCGTGCAGCGGCAGGATCAGCGGCGCGTTTTCGGCCACGCGCAGGTTCTCCGGGCCCACCTTCACGCCCTGTCCGCGCAGCGTTTCGATTTCCGCCAGCAGCGCCCAGGGGTCCACCACCACGCCGTTGCCGATGACCGCGAGCTTGCCCGGGCGCACCACGCCCGAAGGCAGCAGGCTCAGCTTGTAGGTGGTGTTGCCGATCACCAGCGTGTGGCCGGCGTTGTGGCCGCCCTGGAAGCGCACCACCACCTCGGCGCGCTCGCTCAGCCAATCGACGATCTTGCCCTTGCCCTCGTCGCCCCATTGGGCGCCGACCACCGCGACATTGGCCATCAGCGGCCTCCCTTGCCCAGCGGCGCGGGCTTGCCGCCGATCCACACATGGGTGCAGCCCAGGCGCCTGGCCTCGGCGCGGGCATCGGCGGATTTCTCCAGCCCGGCGACGGTGATCCAGCCCTGCGCGCGCAGCTTGTCGCCCAGTCTCGCTTCCGTGCCCGCGGGCAGGAACAGCCGGTGCGGCGCGGCCGCCGGGGGCAAGGCGCGGCCGATCGTGTCCATGAACAGGGTGAAGCCGGTCGCCGGCTCTTTGCCCGACGCGGCATAGCGCCCGCCGCGCCCGATTTCTCCGCGCACCCCACGCGCGAACAGGGTGAAGCTGACGCCGGTTTCGTATTCGAAGCCGCGCGCCTCGGCCGCGTCCACCGTCAGCGTCAGCTGGGGCAGCGCCCGGCGCACCAGCTCGGCCACCTCGCTCAGCCGGGCGCGTTCCGCGGCGGCGGCCTTGGGCAACGCGATCCGCTCCAGCGCCGCCAGGGCCTTGTCGGCGGGGCCAGAGGCCGCCAGCAGCGCGTCCATGATCCGCGCGCCCCGGGTCTTCGGCCCGCCCAACGCGGCATGGACCGCGGCCGCGTCCTTGCGGTCGAGCGCGGCGCGCAGATCGGCGGCGTCCATGTCGTCCAGCTTCAGCGTTCCGGCGACGGCCGACACCAGCGTCGGGATCGTCAGGTCCGCCGACAGGTTCTTTACGCCCACCGCCATCAGGGCCGAGGCCGCCAGCACGATGACCTCGGCGTCGGCGGCGGCCGAGCGCGCTCCGATCAGCTCGGCTCCGACCTGCTCGAACTGGCGCTCGGGCCGCAACTGCGTGCCGCGCACGCGCAGCACCTCGCCCGCATAGCACAGGCGCAAGGGGCGCGGCTCGCGCTTGAGGCGCGTTTCGGCGACGCGCGCGACCTGGGGCGTGATGTCGGGCCGCACCGCCATCATGCGCTGCGACACGGGGTCCATCAGACGGAAGCAATGCTGGGTCATCGTCGCGCCCGTGCCCGACAGCAGCGTTTCCTCGAACTCCACCAGCGGCGGCTTCACCAGGCGATAGCCCTGCGCGGTGAACGCCGACAGCAGCCGCGCGACCGCCGCCGATTCGCGCTCGGCCGCGGGCGGCAGCGCGTCGGCGAGGCCCGCGGGCAATAGGCCCAGGCGCGCGGAATCGCTTGTCGGCGGGTCGGTCATGGCGAAAGGGCCAGGGGTCCGGTGAGGTTGACGGGGCCTTGGGGGACAGGAAGGCGGCGTTCCGCCCGCCGGTCCCCTGGGGCCGGTTCCAGCCGCTTGTCTATAGGCTTCGCGTGCCCGGGGCAATCGAGCATGGCGCCCGCGCCGGGCCGGTCCGCGCTTGCCGCGGGCCACGGTCTTGGCTAGGGTCGCGGCCCGCCCGCCCGGGCACTCGACCTACGTGGATACAAAGACCGGCGACAGCGGAGAGGTGCCAGAGCGGTCGATCGGGGCGGGCTCGATAACCGTTGTACCCCGTGAGGGGTCCCGTGGGGTCGAATCCCACCCTCTCCGCCAGCTTCCGGACAGCCT
>JBQTIS010000536.1:0-4635 GCA_052387895.1 Rhodospirillales bacterium
GTTCTGGCCGTGGGTGCGGCCCCAGTCGAGCTGGTCTTTGAAGATGTAATCGGCCATCTGCGCCTGGGCGTGCGTGATCTTGATGAAGTACCCGCCCGAGGTGCGGATCGAGATCCTGCCGATCGCCGCGGCCTGCGCGGCGGCGGCCGCGAGCGAAGCGGGCAGCACCACGAACGCGTCGGTGACGCCCGCCTTGTTGACGAAACCCGCCACGGCGTAGGCCGCGACGCCGAAAAACGCGGCATGGCCGAGGCTGACCAGCCCGACATAGCCGACCAGAAGGTCGAGGCTCATCGCGAACAGCGCGTAGATCATGATGCGGGTGAAGAAACGGATGTAGAACGTGTCGCCCCAGAGCGGGAACAGCGCCAGCGCCAGGATGCCTGCGGCGATGAGGACGAGCGCGGCGCGGGAGTAGCGGGGCATCGCCTTAAGTCAGATCGTCCGGCCGAACAGGCCCTGCGGGCGCCACAGCAGCACCAGCGCCATCACGGCATAGACCGTCACGCCCGCGCCGGTCGGCAGCAGCACGCGCCCGAACGTGTCGGCCACGCCCACCAGCATGGCGCCGGCGAACGCGCCCTTGATCGAGCCGATGCCGCCGATCACCACCACCACGAAGCTCAGGATCAGTATCTGGTCGCCCATGCCGGGATAGACCGTGTTGACCGGCGCCGCGATCATGCCGGCGAAGGCGGCCAGCGCCACGCCCAGGCCGAACACCGCCATGAACAGCCGCGCGACGTCGAAGCCCAGCGCCGCCACCATCTCGCGATGCGTGGCGCCGGCGCGGATCACCATGCCCAGCCGCGTGCGCTGGACCACGAGGTAGAGCGCGGCCGCCACCGCGATGCAGGCGACCGAGATGAACAGGCGGTAGATCGGGTAGGTCTGCGCCTCGCTCAGCCTGATCGTGCCGGCAAGCCACTGCGGCACCGGCACGCCGTGCACGTCGTTGCCGAACAGCACGCGCTGCGCCTCGTTCAGCACCAGGATCAGCCCGTAGGTGAACAGCACCTGGTAAAGGTGATCGCGCTGGTAAAGGAAGCGGATGCCCGCGGCCTCGATCGCCAAGCCCAGCAGCACGGTGATGGGAAGCGCGATCAGGATGCCGAGAAACAGGTTGCCGGTCATCTCGGCCAGGAACCAGGCGAGATAGGCGCCCACCATGTAGAACGCGCCGTGCGCCAGGTTGATGACGCCCATGATGCCGAAGATCAGCGTCAGCCCGCTGGCCACCAGGAACAGCAGGAACCCGTATTGCACGCCGTTCAGCGTCTGGATCAGGAAATACGACACGCTAGCGCCCCGCCCCTTGCGACCGGGGGCCCTTGGATAGCACGGTTATTTCCAAGGGCAAGGCGCAGGCGGCGTTTTTAGCGCCTGTCGTCATGGCTGCCCCCGGACTTGATCCGGGGTTGACCCGGCCTTCCGCGTCGCGCGCGGGGGTACGCCGCGGCCCCGCCGCGGATGGCCGGGACGCGTTACTTCGGAACGGCCCGGCCATGACGTCGGTTGGTTGGCTGGCGGCTGCTGCGCGGCCTCAGGCCATCACGCAGCCGGTGCCCGGATCGGCAAGGGCCTTGTGCGCCACGCCAAGATAGCGCTCCTCGCCGCCCCAGACCTGGCGTAGATAGATGTCCTGGATGGGATCGTGCGACTTGGAAAGCGTGAAGGCGCCGCGCGGGCTGTCGATCTTGGCGGATTCCCAGGCCTTGATCAGCGCCTTGTCGGCGCCCAGGTCGCCCTGCACCGCCGCCAGGCCCTGCGCCAGGAACGTGCCGGTGTCGTAGCCCTGCACCGCGTACACGTCGGCCTCGCGCGTGGTCTTTTTCTTGAACTCGGCGCGGAACTTCTTGTTGAGCGGCAGGTCCAGGTCGTCGGCGTAGTGCAGCGTGGTCTTGATGCCGCCGGCCGCGGCGCCCGCCTGTTTGTACACGCCGTCGGTCAGGAACCCGGGCCCGTAGAGCGGCGTGCGCGCCTTGATGCCCGCGGCGTCGTAGTCCTTCATGTATTTGAGGGCCCCCGCGCCGGCGAAGAACACGTACACGCAGTCCGGCTTGAGCGCCGCGATTTCGGTCAGGCCCGCCTGGAACTCGACCGAGGGGAAGTCGAGCAGGATTTCCTTCACGATCTTGCCGCCGCCCTTGGTGAACGAGTCCTTGAACCCTTGCGCGCTGTCGTGTCCGGCCGGGTAGTTCCAGGTCATGATCACGGCGGTCTTGTGCCCGTCCTTCAGCGCGACGTTGCCGCATGGAAAGGCCGGCTGCCAGTTCGAGAACGAGGTGCGGAACAGCTTGGGCGAACAGTTCTGGCGCGTCAGCTGCACCGCGCCGGCGTTCGGGATCACCAGGAACTTGTTCTCCTCCTTCGCCACCTGGGCCATGGCCAGCACCACGCCCGAATGCACCGTGCCGACCAAAAGGTCGCACTTCTCGCGCACCAACAGGCGCGCGGCGTTGTCCTTGCCCTTGGGCGGCGCCGATTCGTCGTCGAGCTTGACGAACTCGAACTCGCGGCCGCCCAGCTTGTTGCCGGCTTCGGCCAGCCTGAGGTTCATCGCGTCGGTGATGTTGTGGCCGAGGGCCGCGTACGTGCCGGTATAGGGCAGCATCAGCCCGATTTTCAGCTTCGCCTTCTGGCCGATGGCGAAGCGCGTGGGCACGAAGCCGGCGGCGGCGGCCGCGGCTATGGCGCCGGCCCGTTTCAGGAAACTGCGGCGGTTGCGTTGCATGGACGGATCCTCCCCCGATTTACGGTCGCCCCCGGCCGCAGGAAACCGCCGGGGATTCAAGCGCGAAGCCGCGGGCTGCCGCGGTTGTGGATAAAACCATAGCCGATAGGCCTTTGGCGCGACAAGCGAAACCCGGCCCCAGCGCCCGGCCGGGCGGGCAGGACGGCGGCGCTCGGGCCACGATCCGCGAGCCGGCGCAATCGTTAACGCGCTCCGACCGCAGGGGAGTCTCAACGCCGCTTGCCATCGCACGGGAATTCCAGGCCTTCATCGCCCGGGGCCAAGCCCCCGGCCGGCGCACGGGCGCGATCGCCGGCTAGGGGTGGAACAACCCCGCTCGCCCGTCCGTTATCATCGGCACGGTCATGCCCGATTCCCGCTCCGCTCCCGGTTCCCGATCCTCCCCCGATTCCGAATCCGCCCCCGATTCCCAATTCGACGGCGCGCGGCGCTGCGACCGCCTGGCCCGGGGGCTTTTGCTCCTTTTGGTCCTGGCGGTGGGGCTGACGTTCCGCGACTACGGCGTCGCCTGGGACGAGCCGGTGCAGAACGCCTATGGCAAGATGGCGCTGAACTATTACCTGACGCTGGGCGCGGACCGCTCGTCCTTCACCTACATCAACCTGCACTGGTACGGCGCGCTGGTCGACATGATCGACGCCGCCGCCAACAAGCTCTCGCCGTTCCAAGAGTACGACACGCGCCACCTGGTCGGCGGGCTGATCGGCGTTCTGGGCGTGGCCGGAACCTGGCGGCTGGGGCGGTTCTACGGCGGTCCGCGCGCGGGGCTGATCGCCGCGCTGCTGCTGGCGCTGACGCCGGTGTGGCACGGCAGCACGTTCATCAATCCCAAGGACGTTCCCTTCGCGGTCGGGCTTACCTGGGCCACGCTGTTCATGGCGCGGATCGCGCGCGGCCTGCCGGACTGGCGCTGGGGCGACTTCATCGGCGTGGGCCTCAGCGCGGGCGTGGCCTTGGGCGCGCGCGTCGGCGGGCTGATCGCGCTGGTCTATCTCGCCGCCATGCTGGCGATGTTCGCCTGCCTGGCGCTGCTGGACCGCGCGCCCGTGGCCCGCGTGGCGCGGCAGTTGGCGGGGCTGGCCGCGCCCGCCGCGGGCGCTTGCGCGCTGGCGCTGGCGATCATGTATTTCGCCTGGCCCTGGGCGCAGTCCAAGCCCATCGCCGGGCCGGTCGAGGCGTTCCGCTCGTTCAACCATTTCCCGATCGAGTTCGACTTCCCCTATTTCGGCGCGCTGGTGAGTTCGATCGACGTGCCCTGGCACTACGAGCCGGCGCTGTTCGCGGTGATGCTGCCAGAGATGGTTGCGCCGGCGTTCCTGTGCGCCGCGGCGCTGGGCGCCCACGCGCTGGGGCGCCGGCGCCGCGGGCCGTACCTGAAGCTGCTGGCGCATCTCGTGCTGGCGCTGACCATCCTGTTCCCGATGATCTATGCGCCGCTGACCGGCTCGGTGCTGTTCGACGGGCTGCGCCACATGTTGTTCGTGGTCCCGGCGGTGATGGTGGCGGCGGCCCTCGCGCTCGACCGGCTGATCGGCGCGGGCGCGGCGGGCCGCGGCGCGGCGGCGGCGCTGCTGGCCCTGACCGTCGCCAACCAGGCCGTGCTGATGGTCCGCAGCCACCCCTATCAGTACGTGGTCTACAACGCCTATGTCGGCGGCACGGCCGGGGCCGAGGGGCGGTTCGAGCTGGACTACTGGGGCATCGCCTTCCGCGAGATCGTCCAGGAGCTGGACCGGGGCCTCGGGCGCGAGCGCGCGCCGCCCGCGCCCGGGCGCCCCAGGCGCGTGACGGTGTGCGGGCCCGCGCGCTCGGCGGCGCGGTTCTTCCCCGCGGGCTACGTGCTGACGCCCTGGCAGGGCCTCACCAACGCGGATTTCGTC
>JBQTIS010000537.1:0-2047 GCA_052387895.1 Rhodospirillales bacterium
CGATGCCGAAGGCGAGCGCGCCGAACGCACCGTGGGTCGCGGTGTGGCTGTCGCCGCACACGATGGTCATGCCCGGCAGCGTGAAGCCCTGCTCCGGCCCGATGATGTGCACGATGCCCTGGCGCAAATCGTCCATCTTGAACAGGGGCACGCCGAACACGGCGCAGTTGTCGCTCAGCGTGTCGACCTGAAGCTTCGATTCCGGGTCGTCGATGCCCTTGGAGCGGTCGGTGGTCGGCACGTTGTGGTCGGCCACGGCCAGCGTCAGGTCGGGCCGGCGCACCTTGCGGCCGGCGATCCGCAAGCCCTCGAAGGCCTGCGGACTGGTCACCTCGTGCACCAGGTGGCGGTCGACGTACAGCACGCAGGTGCCGTCGGGCTGGCGATGGACGACGTGGCTGTCCCAGATCTTGTCGAACAAGGTGCGCGGCGCGGCCATGGCGTTGTTTCCTCCGTTCGTCAGCCGAGCGTCAGTCGGTCCGTTCTTTTTTCTTCTTGTCCTTTTTTTCCTTGATCGCGATCTTGCCGGCGACGCGGGCGGCCTTCCTGCGCTCCTCGCGCGCCGCCTGCTCGGCCGCGAGCTCGGGTGCGGCCGGCGCCTCGGCCACCGCCTGCTCCAGCAACTGCTGGAACGCGAGCTGCTCCTTGATGCGCGCGCTTTTGCCCGTGCGGCCGCGCAGGAAATAAAGCTTTGCCCGGCGCACGTCGCCGCGGCGCAGCACCTCGATGCCCGCCAAGCGCGGCGAATACAGCGGGAACACGCGCTCCACGCCCTCGCCGTAGCTGATCTTGCGCACGGTGAAGGCTGAATTCAAGCCCGCGTTCTTGCGGGCGATGCACACGCCCTCGAAGGACTGCACGCGCTCGCGCTCGCCTTCGACCACCTTCACGTTCACGCGCAGCGTGTCGCCCGGCTTGAACTCGGGCACCTTGTTCTTGGCGGTCAGCTTGTCGACGAACTCTTGGTTCAGCTTCTGCATGATGTTCATGACACGGTCCTTTGTTGCAGTCCTTTAGGCCGCCTTGTAGCGCGACCACAGATCCGGCCGGCGCTCGCGCGTCGTCCGTTCGGCTTCGGCTCGCCGCCAAGCCTGAATCTTCTCGTGATGCCCGGACAGAAGAATCTCCGGCACCTTGATCCCGTTCCATTCCGCGGGGCGGGTGAATTGCGGGTATTCCAGCAAGCCCCGCTCGAAGCTCTCCTCGCTCAAGCCCGCGGGCTCGCCCACCACGCCCGGCAGCAGGCGCACGCAGGCGTCGATCAGCGCGATCGCAGCCGGCTCGCCGCCGGATAGCACGAAGTCGCCAAGGCTGAGCTCTTCCACCCCGCGCTTGTCGATGACGCGCTGGTCCACGCCCTCGGAGCGCCCGCACAGCACGATCGCGCCGGGCCCCGCCGCCAGGGCGCGCACCCGCGCCTGGGTCAGGGACGCCCCGCGCGGGGTCAGATAGATCGCCGGCAGCGCGCCGCCTATTCCGGCAGCCGCTTCGAGGGCGCCGTCCACCACGTCGGGCCGCATCACCATGCCGGGCCCGCCGCCGAACGGCGTATCGTCCACGGTCTTGTGCTTGTCCTGGGCGAAGCCGCGGATGTCGATCGCGTCCAGCGTCCACAGGCCGGTTTCGCGTGCCCGGCCCGCCAGCGACGCCGCCAGCGGCCCCGGGAACATCTCTGGAAACAGGGTCAGCACCACCGCCCGCCAGCTCATTTGGGCCTCCGCGCCTTGGCTTTGCCCGCGGCGGCTTGGGGCAGCAATCCCGCCGGCGGGTCCACCACGATGCGCCCGCCAGCCAGGTCCACCGCCGGCACCGCCTGGCGGTTGAACGGCAAGACCGCGCTGCCGCCGCCCGCGAGCTCGAGCTCGATCACGTCGCCGGCGCCGTAGTTGTCGACCGCGCTGACGCGGCCCAAGACGGCGCCGTCGGCGGCCTCGGCGCTGAGGCCGATCAGGTCGGCGTGGTAGAATTCGTTTTCCCTCAGCGCCGGAAAAAGGGCGCGTTCGGCGTAAAGCCGCACGCCGCGCAAGGCCTCGGCCGCGTCGCGGTC
>JBQTIS010000538.1:0-4386 GCA_052387895.1 Rhodospirillales bacterium
CCAAGGGCGAGGTGGACGAGGCGATCTGCGTGCGGGCGATCGAGGCAGCCGGGCTGGAGGCCGAGATCGGCGGTTTGAAGCCGCGTTAATGCGGCGATATGCTTAACATGCTTGCGGAAATTAACCATCGCTTCACCAAAAGCTTTACCGGCGAAGACTGCTGGAGTAAGAAACGGGCGGGCCTGTATAAGGCCTCTGGCAGGCAGCCTCCGGGAACGTATTTCCCGGCATTGCGTTCATCCCCGCAGCGACGCGCGGCGGCGGATGGCGGGAGAACAAGATGTTGGAACTCTTCGCCGAGCTTTACCTCCGCGTGGTGGAATCCTTCGGGGTGGTGTTCAGCCTGGCGGGCCAGGTGTTCAAATACCGCCCCTGGATGCTTCCGCTGATCCCCGTCGCCGCGATGGTGATCTACTTCGGCGTGAAGATGCGCCGGCAGGGCGAGCAGCGCGAGGCCGAGCGTCGCCGCACGGCGCCGCGCCCTTATATCCGCTGAGAGCGAGGCCGCGCCGGTGCAAAGCCGCCGCCGGCTCATGGGTGGCGCGCTCGGCCTTGCCGGCTACGCCGCCTTTCCCCTTCCCGGCATTGCCGCGGGCGCGGATCCTGTGGACCAGCGCTTCCGCGCGGTCCCCAAGCATTTGCAGGTATTCCGCACGCCGCCCGCGGACTGGCCCCAGGCGGCGGCGCTGTGCAAACGCCTGGGCATTTCCACGATCGCGGTCGCCATACCGCCGGCCGAGCGCCAGCGCCTGCTGGCCGACCGCGCGGCGGCCGAACGCACCTTCGCGCCGTTGGCGGCATCCGGCCTCAACGTGCGTTGCATGGTGGGCGAAGGCGCCTGGAGCCGCAGCCGGGGCGGTCTCCTGCCCGCGCCGGTCGATGAGCTGCTGGCGCTGCACGACCGCGCGTTCCGCTTCGAGGCGCTGCTTCTGGACGTCGAGCCGCAGGTGCTGCCGGAATGGAAGCGCGGCGAGCGCGCGCCGCTGGTGCGCGGCACGCTGCTGCTGTTCGAGGCGGCGCGCGCGGCCTGCGCCCGGCGCGGCATGAGGCTCGCGGCCGCGCTGGCGCCCTGGTACACGAAAACGCCCGACCCCGACCGGCCGGGCGCTACGTTCCTCGACGGCTGCCTGGAGCGGCTGGACGAGGCGTTGATCATGGCCTATCGCAACGAGCCGGGCGCGGCGGCCGGGTTCGCTCGCGACGCGCTGGCGGCGGTGGCGCTGAAGCCCCGGCCCTGCTGGATCGGCCTGACGACCCAAGGCAACGACGCGCCGGGCTCGACCTATTTCGGCCTGGGCGCGAAGCGCTTCATGGGCGACGTCGCCGAGTTATATGAGAAGTTGAAGTTAGGCCCCGCCGGCCCTCATATTGCCGGCATCGCCATCCATCAATACGCGACGCTTCGCTCGATGTTTGATGCCTAGGGGACCAGCAAAGCCCCGCAAGATATTGCGGCTTGCTTGCAATGGACCACAGGATATTGTAAGCACATGGGATTGTTGGCGATTCTCCAGCCTTCCGTGGGGGGATGCAGGGGCCCGTGAAAGACGAAACAGAAATCGCCAAGCTATTGAACCTGCTGCGCAACCTGCCGGACGACGAACGCCGATTCGGAATGTTGAAACGAGTCGCTTCGGACGGCGGCAAGCTGACTCCGCGCTGGGCGCCCGGCGAAACCCAGGGATTTTCGTATTGGCCCGGCCTGGACCGCGCCACGCGCGAGATTTTCGACCGCGATCTCGCCTTTCTCGCCGACCGCGATTACCTGCAGCGCGAACACTACGACAAGATGACGCGCTGCCCCGCCTGCAGTTCGCATACCGTGAACGTGCGCGAGGTGTGCGTCAGCTGCAAATCCACCAACCTGGGCTCGCAGCCCATGTTGCACCACTATCGCTGCGGCTATGTCGGCGCGATCAACTCGTTCGAGACCGAGGGCGACACGCGCATCTGCCCGAAATGCGACGGCATCCTGCGCCATGTCGGCACCGACCACGAGATGGTGGGCGAGCAGTTCAGCTGCCGGCGCTGTTTCGCCAGTTTCGAGGAACCCGATGTCGAGGGCCACTGCCTGAACTGCGGCGAGCACACGCTGGCCGACAAGCTGCTGTTCGACGACATCTACGAATACCACTTGACCAATCTGGGCCACGCCGCGGTGCGCAGCGGGCGCCTGTTCGACCGCGAGGACGAGCAGATGACCGAGCCCGACCTGCCGATGTACCGCCGCACCGTTGCCATGCAGTTGCTGCGCGAAGAGGTGCGCCGCCAGGCGCGCTACAAGATTCCGTTCTCGGCGCTGCTGGTGCGCACGAAGGGCCCCGGCGGATCGACCGAGACCGAGCGTGCCGTGGTGACGCGCATGCGCGACAAGCTGCGCGACGTCGACCATGTCGGCCGCTACAACGAGGACATGGCCGTGGTGCTGCTGCCGGCCACCCCGGAAGCAGGCGCGCGCGTCGTGCTGGACCGCATGCTGGGCCGCGTCGGCGAGGAAACCGGCACGCGCATCACCGGCACGGTGGTTTCTTTCGCCGATCCCGACCACGTGGAAGCGGCCCTCGACGGCGCAACCCGCCAGGTCTGATGGCGCCCCGCCAGGGCGCGACGCCCATGCCAGCCGCCGATCCCGTCCCCGCCCGCCGCGCGCCGCCGAATTTCCAAGCCCAAGGAGCGGCCGCTTGATCGTGAGCATGCGCCGGGTGCTGTGCCTGTCGCCGCACCCCGACGACACCGAATTCGGCGTGGGCGCCACGCTGCACCGTTTCAAGGACCAGATCGACGCGCGGCTGGTGGTGTTCAGCGACCGCAACAAGACGCGGGGCGAGAAGCACAACGACCAAGACCAGATCGCCGCGGCCGCCAAGCTGGGCATCCCGGCCAAGAACGTGAAGTTCATCGACCAGTTGGGCCTGAAGATCAACCGCCTGCCGGTGCGGTTCTTCGGCACGGAAGAGGCGCGCGACACGATCCGCCGGGTGGTCGCCCACGTGGTCAAGGAATTCGACCCCGATGTGATATTCACTCCCGCGGCGCACGAAACCATGCAGGACCACCAGTCGGTGACGGAAGAGGTGGTGCGCGTGCAGCGCGGCCGGGCCGGGATCCTGGGCTACGAGACGCCCAAGCACAACCGGCTGATGAACCCGGGCACGTTCGTGAAGGTCAGCGAGGCCGACATCTCGGCCAAGGCGGCGGCGGTGAACTGCTACACCGAGTTCACCACGCGCTACTACTTCGAGCAAAAAATGCTGGACGCGCTGGCCCGCGTGCGCGGCATGGACGCGGGCTTCGACGGCCTGGCCGAGGCGTTCGAAGTCTATCGGCTGGTCCTGGACTGACGGACCGGGACCGACGGACCGGGAACTCACGGAAGCGGCGCCCATGTTCCAGATCGGCCGCGACTGCAACATCCACCCGACCGCGCGGATCAGCGTGAAGCACGGCTTCATCGGCGACCGGGCGCTGGTGCGCGAGCACGCGGTGATCGAGGGCGCCCATGTCGAGATCGGCGCAGAGGCGTTCGTCAACCGCTTCGCGTCGATCGGCGGCGGCTCGGCGCACGACCCCGAGGCGATGTTCAAGGCCGGCGACTTCCTGCACATGGGCATCTTCAGCCACCTGAACTGCGCGCGGAAGCTGATCATCGGCCACGAGTTCGGCGGCGGCGTCGAAACCAAGGTGTTCACCCACGGCGCCTATACCTCGGCGTGGGAGGGGTTCCCGGTGCAGTGGGCGGACGTGACGATCGGCGACAACGTGTGGCTGCCGAACGCCTGGGTGAACCCGGGCCTGAGCATTGGCGACAATGTCGTGGTCGCCTCGCGCAGCCTGGTGAACAAGAGCCTGCCGGCCGGCTGCCTCGCCGGCGGCAACCCGGCCGTGGTGCTGAAGGAGAACCGCTACCCGCGCAAGCTTTCGGGCGCGGAGAAACGCAAGCTGTTCGGCGAGATCTTCGCCCAGGCCCTGTCGATCGACGCGGCGGCGGGCGGCCGCGCCCACGCGTTCGAGGCGATCGACGCCGACAGCTACCGCGTGGACCGCGACACGGTCTTCCATGTGACCGCCCGGCGGATCGAGGGCCGCGTCACCGCGTTCACCGAGACGCTGCGCAACCAGCTGCGCCGCAACGGCGTGCGCTTCCGCTACCTGCCCGAGAAGAGCGACTACGCGCCCTGGAAGGGCGTGCTGACCTCGGCCTGAATCGAAACCGCCGACATCGAAGCCGCGTAACAGGAAAGACCCCCGCGCCGCCGGGCGCGAGGGCCTTTCCGTCATCGTCCCCTCGGGAATTCCTACCAGTGCGGGATCTGCTCCCACACCTTTTCCGGCACGTAGGGGTGCTTGATGCCGATACGCAACATCTCCGCCACCTGCGCGTGCATG
>JBQTIS010000539.1:0-2567 GCA_052387895.1 Rhodospirillales bacterium
TGGGCGGCGTCATGAGCATCACCGGTAATGAGGGCCAGCCGCCAGCGCGGGTCGGCATGTCGATCGGCGACATCGGCGCCGGGCTCTATACCGCCGTGGCCGTGAACGCCGCGCTGCTCTACCGCGAGCGCACCGGCGAGGCCACCAAGGTGGACATCGGCATGCTGGACTGCCAGATCGCGCTCTTGGAGAACGCGGTCATGCGTTACTCGGTCACCGGAGAGATTCCGGGGCCGCTGGGCGCGCGGCATCCCACGATCACGCCGTTCGAGGCGTTTTCGACCCGGGACGGCAGCATCATCATCGCCGCCGGCAACGACGGGCTGTTCCAGAAGCTGTGCCAGGCCCTGACGCGGCCCGACCTGGCGGCCGCGCCCGACTACAAGACCAACGACCTGCGCCTGAAGCGCCAGCCCGAGCTGAAGGCCGAGATCGAGCGGGAATTGAAGAAGCGGCCTTCGGAGCATTGGCTGAAGATCCTGGATGAAGCCGGCCTGCCCTGCGGGCCGATCAACAACATCGCCCAGGCGATGGCGCACCCGCAGGTCGCGGCGCGCAACATGCTGGTGACGGTCGAGGATCCCAAGGCCGGGCGGTTGACGCTCGCCGGCAATCCGCTGAAGGTTTCCGGCTTCGACGATCCGCCCCGGCGCGATCCGGCGCCCGAGCTCGACGCCGACCGCGCGGCGATCCTGAAGGAGCTGGGGATCAGCTCGCGGCGGCCGCCGCCGGAGCCGTCTTCGCTTGCGCTTGCGCTTGCGCCGCCGCCGGCGGGAAAGTGAGCGTCACCTTGAGCCCCGGGTTGTTGTCGCCCAGCTCCAGCTTGGCGCCGTGCAGCTTGGCGACGGCCGCGACCATGCTGAGGCCCAGGCCGCTGCCGGGGGTCGTGCGCGCCTGGTCCAGCCGCACGTAGCGCTCGAGCACCCGCCCGCGCAGCTCGGCCGGGATGCCGGGGCCGGTGTCCCAGACCGTCAGCGCCGCGCCCGCGCCGGACGGCGATCCCATGGGCGCGACCACCAGGCCCACGCGTCCGCCGCCGGACGTCGATCCGCCCGGCGCACCTGAAAGGTCGCGCGCCGCTTCGCTTCGCGGCGCGCCGGGCGGGTACTTCATCGCGGTCTCCAGAAGATTGGCGATGGCCTGGAACAGCAATTGCCGGCTGCCCATGACCGCGGGGCAATCGCCGATGTCGGTTGCCAGCGCCAGCCCCTTTTCCTCCAGCGCCGGGGCGTAGAGTTCGGCCACGTCGGCGGCGAGCGCGCCCAGTTCGACCGGCTGCATCGACTGGTGCAGCACGCCGCTTTCCGCCTCGGCGATGCTGAGCAAGGCGTTGAACGTGGCGAGCAGCCGGTCGGTCTCGGCGATCGCGCTTTCGATCGCGGCGCGGTCCCTGGACGGATCCTGGCGCGCCAGCAGCGCCAGCTCGAGCCGCGACTTGAGCCGCGTCAGCGGCCCGCGCAGGTCGTGGGCGATGTTGTCGGTGACCTCGCGCATGCCGGTCATCAGCCGCTCGATCTGGTCGAGCATGGCGTTCAGGTTCTCGGCCAGCCGGTCGAACTCGTCGCCCGCGCCGGTTACGGCCACGCGCTGCTTGAGCTCGCCGCCGACGATGCGCTGGCCGATGCGGTTGATCGCCTCGACCCGCTGCAGCAGCTTGCGCCCGACCAGAAGCGCCGCCATCAGGCCGAGGGCCAGCGTCGCCGCCAGGCCCCAGCCCAGCGCCTCGGTGACCAGGCCGCGCAGCTTTTCGCGCTGGCGCAGGTCGCGGCCCACCAGCAGCCGGAAATTCCCGTCGAGCGCGAAGATGCGGGCCCGCGCGCTGCCCACGCCCGCGTCCTCCTCGCCTTTCAAGTCGAACACGATGCCCGCTTGGGTGCGCCGCGCCTCGGCCGGCCAGCGCTTGAGGTTCCCGGCCAAGGGCGTGAAGTCGGGCCGCGTCAGCAGGTAGATGTTGGCGCCGTCGGGCTGGGCGGCCGAGCGTTCCGCGACCACACGCACCAGCCCGCCCATGCCGCGCTGGCGGTACTGCTCGTTGAGGCCGGCGATCTCGGAGGCGATCGCCGCGTCGGTTTCGGCGTCGATCAGCGACAGCGTGCGCCAGTAGAGGAAGCCGAACAGCGCCGCCACGGACACCGCGAACAGCGCGCCATAGAGCGCGGCCAGGCGGAACGCCGTGGTGCGGAACAGGCGCCCGGCGTTCACGGCCCGGGCCCGCCTTAAGCCGGCTCGGCGCTGAGCCGGTAGCCGGCGCCGCGCACGGTGTGCAGCATGGGGGGCGAGAATCCCTTGTCGATCTTCTGCCGGAGGCGGCTGACATGGACGTCGATGACGTTGGTTTGGGGATCGAAATGGTAGTCCCACACCCGCTCCAGCAGCATGGTGCGCGTGACCACCTGGCCGGCGTGGCGCATCAGGAACTCGAGCAGGCGGAACTCGCGCGGCAAAAGCTCGATCGGCTTGCCGGCGCGCCGGGCCGTGCGCGCCAAAAGGTCGAGCTCGAGGTCGCCCACCATGAGCGCGGTGTCGGCGGCATCGGGCTTGCGCCGGCGCAACAGCGCCTGCAACCG
>JBQTIS010000540.1:0-3183 GCA_052387895.1 Rhodospirillales bacterium
CCCGCTCCCTTCCTCTACGGCCTTCCACCCCGCCCCCTCCCGCCCCGATCGCCGCCGGTTTTCCCCCATCGGCCCGTCGCCCCATTCATGCGCCGTTCATCGCGCGTTCATCCCTCGGCCCCTAGCGTTGACGCGGATCAAGGCGCAGGCTGGCGCCGCAGGGTTTCATGGGCCGGCCCGTGCAAGTGAACCGGGGACCCGGACCGCGCCGGCCGCCGGGCCGGGGCCTACCCGGTACGGCCGGGCAGGAGGAAGCCGCCATGCTGATCCGCCTCTCGCTTCGCACCCGCCTGCGCTCGGCCGTCGCGTTCACCGCGATCGGCGCGCTGGTGGCGTCGTCCGTCCTGCCCGCGGCCGCGCAAACCTACACCGGGCAGGTCTATCAAACCGCGCCCGTTCCCGGGGCCTATCCCGCGTCGGCGGCCCCGGGCTCCGAGCAGGCCCAGGGCTGGCCGCGCGAGATTCCCGCCCCCGGCCTGCGCCTGTCGATGTACCAGCCGCAGATCGAGGCGTGGGATTCCTATCGCCTGGAGTCCAAGGCCGCGCTCGCGGTCACCGAGCCCGCGACCGGCGAGACCAGCTACGGCGTCGCCTATTTCTCGGCGCGGACCGAAATCGACAAGTCCAGCCGCCAGGTGTTCCTCACCGACGTGCGCATCCAGCGCGTGGACATGCCGGCCGACCGGCATCTGGCGGCGCCGGTCAAGGCCGCGCTCGAGAACCGCTGGGCCGGGGTGTCGCGCATCATGTCGCTCGACCGCTTGCAGGCAAGCCTCGCCGCCGCGCGGGCGCTGGCGGCCCAGCAACAGCTGATCGAGGTCGACAACACGCCGCCGCAAATCCTGTTCAGCACGATTCCCGCGGCCCTGGTGCCGGTCGACGGCGCGCCGGCGCTGCAACCCGTGATCGGCACGCGGTTCGAGCGGGCGGCGAACACCTCGGCGCTGCTGCTGCGCCATTCCACGTCGGGCCGGTTCTATCTGCGGGTCGCGGGGTTGTGGGCCGGCGCGCCCACGCCGCAAGGCCCGTGGGCGATCGAGCGCGCGGGGACGGGCGAGCTCGACGCGATCAAGGCCGCGGCGCTGGCCCAAGGGCAGGTGGACTTGCTCGACGACGACGACCAGCCCGGCCCTTACGGCTGGCTGCCCGACATCCATGTCAGCTACGCGCCGGCCGAGCTGCTGCAAACCGAGGGCGAGCCGCAATACGCGCCGATCGGCGGCACCGGGCTGCTCTATGTCGCGAACACCGTCAGCGACATCTTCGTCGACGGCGCGGCGGGCGAGTTCTACGTGCTGATCTCGGGCCGCTGGTTCCGCGCGCGCGATCTCGGCGGCCCCTGGGCCTATGTCGACAGCGCGGATCTGCCCGCGGACTTCCGCCGGATTCCGGAAAACCACCCCAAGGGCGACGTGCTCGCCTCGATCGCCGGCACGCCGCAGGCGCAAGAAGCCGCGATCGCCAACTCGATTCCGCAGACCGCGGCCATCGACCGCGAGGCGGCGCGGTTCGAGCCGGTCTACGACGGCGAGCCGCAGTTCCAGCCGGTCGAGGGCACGCCGCTCCATTACGCCGTCAACGCGCCGGTGCCGGTAATCCGGGTCGATCCCGCCACCTATTACGCGGTCCATGACGGCGTGTGGTTCACCGCGCCTGCGCCCTGGGGGCCGTGGACCGTCGCCTATGTCGTGCCGCCGGTGATCTACACCATCCCGCCGCGTTCGCCGATCTATTACTGCACCTATGTGCGGGTGTACGGCTACGACGCCCGCTACGTGCATGTCGGCTACACCCCAGGCTATTTCGGCACCTACGTCACGCGCCGCGGCGTGGTGGTGTACGGCTCGGGCTATCGCTACGCTCCGTGGATCGGGCGGACCTATTACCCCAGGCCGGCGTCCTACGGCTACGGCGCGGGATTCGTGGCCGGCGGCTTCGCCGGATTCATCCTGGGCCTGGCGACCGCGGCCATCGTGTCGTCGCCGGGCTGGGGTCCGCATTGGAGCTACTACCGCCGCGACCGGGACCGCGGGGAGTGGGACCGGCGCGAGCGTTCCAGCAACGTCTACCGGCAGTGGAACGAACGATCGCAGCCGCGCGCGGCGCCGCCCGCGCCCGCCCAAGCCGCCGCGCCCCGGCCCGCGTCCACGCCAGCCGTGGCCGCGTCGGTTCAGCCCGCGCCCGCTCCGTCGTCCGGCGTGCAGGAACGCCAGCGGCGGATCGAAGCGATGCGCCGCGATTCCCAGGCCTATCGCGACACGGCCGCGCGCAACCGGTCCGGCTCCGCGCCAGCGCCTTCCGCTCCTGCGCAAACTTCCGCGCCGCAAGCCGCCGCGCCGCAACCCGCCGCGCCGGCCCGGCCGAAGAACGACGTGTTCGTCGGGCCCGACAACCGCGTCTGGCGTCCGGGCGAGCAGGGCTGGCAGCGTTTGGAGCGCGAACGCGCAGCGCCGGATCGCGCCGCGCAGGAAAAACTTTCCCAGGAAAAAGCCGCGCGCGAAAAAGCCGCTCTGGAAAAATCCGCCCAGGAAAAAGCCGCCCAGGAAAAAGCCGCGCAGGAAAAATCGGCGCGCGAGAAAGCGGCGCGGGAAAAATCGGCCCAGGAAAAAGCCGCGCGCGAAAAAGCCGCGCAGGAGAAAGCCGCGCAAGATCGCGCCGCCCGTGAACGGGCGGAACGCGAAGCGCGCCTGCGCCAGCAGCAACAGCAACAGCAGCAGCAATCGCGTCCGCCCGCCCCGCCGCCCTCGCTCCAACCCGCTCCGGCCCAAGCGCCGCCGAAAGCGCCGCCGCCCGCTCCGGCGCCGGCGCGCCAAGCGGCCCCGCCGCCCGCCCCGCCGCCCGCTCCGTCGCTGGCCCGGCCGCAACCGGCTCCCCAGCCGGCTCACCAGCCGGCTTCCCGTCCCGCCCCGGGCCGCGAGGACGAGACGCGGAAAAAACTGGAGCAGGAACGCGCGGCGCGCGCGGCCGGCGAGGCCCAGGCCAACGCCAACCGCGGCCGGCCGGCGCCCGACGCGTTCGTCCAGCCGGAGCGCCCGAAGCGCGACGGCCCCGGCCGCAACTAGAGCGTTTCAAAGATTGTTTGAATCGGGAGGGATTCCCAAAGGACCGGGTTTGTGATTCAAGATGCTGGCTGGAGAGGAGGCCAGCAAAGATGACCCGACCTCTTTCCAACGATCTACGTGA
>JBQTIS010000541.1:0-22234 GCA_052387895.1 Rhodospirillales bacterium
CATCCCGCCCGAGCATCCGGCGCGGCTTTTTATGGACACGTTCTACCTGCCCGCGCGCGCGGACGGCTCGCGCCTGGTGCTGCGCACGCACACTTCGCCGGTGCAGGTGCGCACGATGCTGAGCCAGAAGCCGCCGATCCGCATCATCGTGCCTGGCCGCACCTTCCGATCCGATTCCGACATGACGCACACGCCGATGTTCCACCAGGTCGAGGGCCTGGCGATCGACAAGACCGCGCACATGGGCCACCTCAAGGGCTGCCTGATCGATTTCTGCCGCACCTTCTTCGAGGCGCCGGACGTGCCGGTGCGCTTTCGCCCCAGTTTTTTCCCGTTCGTCGAGCCGGGCGCGGAGGTCGATATCGGCTGCTCGCGCAAGGATGGGGAGCTGAAGATCGGCGCGGGCGAGGATTGGCTGGAAATCCTGGGCTGCGGCATGGTCCACCCCAAGGTGCTGCGCCATTGCAACATCGATCCGGCCGAGTACCAGGGCTTCGCCTTCGGCATGGGCATCGAGCGCGTGGCGATGCTGAAATACGGCATCCCCGACCTGCGCACGTTCTACGAGGCCGATCTGCGTTGGCTCCGGCATTACGGCTTCACGCCGCTGGAAGCGCCGTCGCTGGTGCGCGGGCTGGTGACGCCGTGAAGTTCACCCTGTCCTGGCTGAAGGAACACCTCGACACGCAGGCGAGCGCCGGGGACATCGCCCATGCCCTGACCATGGCGGGAATCGAGGTCGAGAACCTGAACGACCGGGCCAAGGATCTGAAGCCGTTCGTGATCGCCCGCGTGGTCGAGGCCAAGCGGCATCCCAACGCCGACCGCCTCAGCGTCTGCATGGTGGATTACGGCGCCGGCGCGCCGGTGCAGGTGGTATGCGGCGCCCCCAACGCCAGGACCGGCATGAAGGGCGTGTTCGCCGCCGCCGGATCGTACATCCCCGGCACCAAGCTGGACCTAAAGAAGGGCACGATCCGCGGCGTCGACTCCAACGGCATGCTGCTGTCGGAGCGCGAGCTGGGCCTGAGCGACGAGCACGAAGGCATCATCGACCTGCCACCCGATGCGCCGGTAGGCGCGTCCTACGCAAGCTACGCGCGGCTCGACGATCCGGTGTTCGAATTGAAGCTGACGCCCAACCGGGCGGATTGCCTGGGCGTCCGCGGCATCGCCCGCGACCTGGCCGCGCTCGGCCTGGGCAAGCTGATCGACAACGCGCCGCAGAAAATTCCGGGCAAGTTCAAGAGCCCGATCGGCGTGGAATTCGCCCTGCCGGCGGAAAACGCCGCGGCCTGCCCGCTGTTCGTCGGGCGCTACATCAGGGGCGTCAGGAACGGGCCGAGCCCGACGTGGCTGAAACGCAAGCTCGAGGCGGTCGGGCTTCGGCCGATCTCTTCGCTGGTCGATATCACCAACTACGTCACGATCGACAGCGACCGTCCGCTGCACGTGTTCGACGCGGACAAGGTGCGGGGCGGCATCCGCGTGCGGTTCTGCAAGCCCGGCGAGAAGCTGGCGGCTTTGAACGGCAAGACTTACGACCTCAAGGACGGCATGACCGGCATCTGCGACCGCGAGCGGGTGCTGGGCCTGGGCGGCATCGTCGGCGGCGAGGAGACGGGCTGCACCGAGTCCACCGTCAACGTGTTCGTCGAGTCCGCGTTGTTCGATCCCAAGCGCACGGCGGCGACCGGGCGGGCGCTCGGCATCGACAGCGATGCGCGCCAGCGCTTCGAGCGCGGCGTCGATCCCGAATTCACCGCACCGGGCATGGAGCTGGCCACGCGCCTGATCCTCGATCTGTGCGGCGGCGAGCCCGGCGAGGTGGTGGTCGCAGGAAAAACTCCGGCATGGAAGCGCAGCATCCATCTGCGCCAATTGCGCATCGCGAGCCTGGGCGGACTCGACGTGCCGGCGCAGCGCGCCGAGGCGATCCTGAAATCGCTGGGCTTCGCCGTCGAGCGCAAGGGCGACGGGTTCGACGCCGAGCCGCCGTCCTGGCGCGGCGACATCGAGGGCGAAGCCGACTTGGTGGAAGAGGTGCTGCGGATCGACGGCTTCGACAACATTCCGCCGCTGTCGATGCCGGCCCCGGCGGTGACGCCCGAACCGGCGCTCAACGCCGCGCAGCGCCGCGCCGGACTGGTCAAGCGCGCCCTGGCCGGGCGCGGGATCATGGAGGCCGTCACCTGGTCGTTCATGGGCAAGGCGCATGCCCGGCTGTTCGGCGGCGGCGCGGCCGAACTGGCGCTGGCCAATCCGATCTCGGCCGAGCTCGACCAGATGCGCCCGTCGATCCTGCCCAACCTTCTGCTGGCGGCGCAGCGCAACGCCGATCGCGGCTTTCCCGACCTGGCGCTGTTCGAGGTCGGGCCGGTCTATGCCGACGACGCGCCCGAGGGCCAGTCGCTCAACGCCACGGTGGTCCGCCGCGGCAACAGCGGCCCGCGCCACTGGGACGCCAAGCCCCGCCCCGTGGACGTTTTCGACGCCAAGGCCGACGCGCTGGCGGTGCTGGCGGCCTGCGGCGTGCCGCTCGCCAACCTGCAGACCGACGCCAAGGCGATGGGCTGGTTCCATCCCGGGCGCGGCGGGGTTCTGCGGCTGGGTCCCGCGGCGCTGGCCAGCTTCGGCGAGATTCATCCGCGCGTGCTGAAGGCGATGGACGTCGGAGGGCCGGCGGTGGGCTGCGAGGTGAACTTGAGCGCCATACCGTTCCCCAAGGCCAGGGCCAGCCGCGCGCGGCCGCTGCTGAAGCCCTCGCCGTTCCAGCCCGTGGTGCGCGACTTCGCCTTCGTGGTGGACGAGGCGGTCGCCACCGAGTCCCTGGTGCGCGCGGCGCGCGGCGCCGACAAGGCGCTGATCGCCGATGTCGGGGTATTCGATCGCTTCGTCGGCGGCGCGCTGCCGCAGGGGAAAAAATCAGTGGCCATCGCGGTCACCCTGCAGCCGGTGCAGGCCACGCTGAGCGACGCCGAGATCGAGGCCGTGTCGCGGAAGATCGTGGCGCAGGTGGCCAAGGCCACGGGCGGCGCGTTGCGCGAATGAAGGGCCCATGGCCGATCTGAAGCACATCCGCAACTTCGCGATCATCGCGCATATCGACCACGGCAAGTCGACATTGGCGGACCGGCTGATCGAGCGATGCGGCGGGCTGGAGGCGCGCGAGATGCGCGAGCAGGTGCTCGATTCGATGGACATCGAGCGCGAACGCGGCATCACCATCAAGGCCCAGACCGTGCGCTTGGCCTACAAGGCCCGGGACGGCGAGACCTACCAACTGAATCTGATGGACACGCCCGGCCACGTGGACTTCGCCTACGAGGTCAGCCGGTCGCTGGCGGCCTGCGAGGGCTCGCTGCTGGTGGTCGACGCCACCCAGGGGGTCGAGGCGCAGACGCACGCCCACGTTTATCGGGCGATCGACAACGACCACGAGATCGTGCCGGTCCTGAACAAGATCGACCTGCCCGCGGCCGAGCCCGAGAAGGTGCGCAAGCAGATCGAGGACGTGATCGGCCTCGACGCCTCGCATGCCGTGCCGATCTCGGCCAAGACCGGGCAGGGGATCGACGACGTGTTGCAGGTGCTGGTCACGCGCCTGCCGCCGCCGGCGGGTGACGGCGCCGCGCCGCTGAAGGCGCTGCTGGTTGACAGCTGGTACGACTCGTATCTGGGCGTCGTGGCGCTGGTGCGGGTCAAGGACGGCGTGTTGCGCCTGAAGCAGAAGGTGCGGCTGATGGCGACCGGCGCCGCCTACGAGGTCGAGCGCGTCGGCTTTTTCACGCCCAAGCGCCAGCAATGCGACGAGCTCGGGCCCGGCGAGATCGGATTCATCACCGCCGGAATCAAAAGCGTGGCGGACTGCAAGGTTGGCGACACCATCACCGCCGACCGCAAGCCGGCGGCCGAGGCGCTGCCCGGGTTCAAGCCCTCGGTGCCGGTGGTTTTCTGCGGCCTGTTCCCGACCGACCCCGCGGAATACGAAAACCTGCGCGAAAGCCTGGCGAAGCTGTGGCTCAACGACGCCAGTTTCCAGTACGAGCCCGAAACCTCGGCGGCGCTGGGCTTCGGCTTCCGCTGCGGCTTCCTGGGATTGCTGCACCTCGAGATCATCCAGGAGCGGCTGGAGCGCGAATTCGACCTCGACCTCGTCACCACGGCGCCCTCGGTGGTCTATCGCGTGCACCTCGCCAACGGCGCGGCGATGGAGATGCACAATCCGGCGGACATGCCCGACCCGGCGCGCATCGACCACATGGAAGAGCCGTGGATCAAGGGCACGATCTTCGTGCCCGACGAGTACCTGGGCGCGGTGCTGAAACTGTGCGAGGAGCGCCGCGGAGAGCAGGTGGAGCTGACCTATGCCGGCAGCCGGGCGATGGTGATCTACCGCCTGCCGCTGAACGAGGTGGTGTTCGACTTCTACGACCGGCTGAAGTCGGTCAGCCGCGGCTATGCCAGCTTCGACTACCACCTCGATGGCTACCGCGCGGGCGAGCTGGTGAAGCTGTCGATCCTGGTCAACGGCGATGCGGTGGACGCGCTGTCGATGATCGTGCACCGCGCCGCCGCCGAGACGCGCGGCCGGGCCCTGTGCGTGCGGCTGAAGGACCTGATCCCGCGCCAGCTGTTCAAGATCGCGATCCAGGCGGCGATCGGCGGACGGGTGATCGCGCGCGAGACGGTCAGCGCCCTGCGCAAGGACGTACCCGCCAAGTGCTACGGCGGCGACATCACCCGCAAGAAAAAACTGCTGGAGAAGCAGAAGGAAGGCAAGAAGCGGATGCGCCAGTTCGGCAAGGTGGACATTCCGCAATCCGCCTTCATCGCCGCCTTGAAGATGAGCGACGAGTGACGCGCCCCGCTACTGCCTAAGACCCCCGCGCCGCCGCCGGCGGCGGGAAGCGAGCAACAACAGCAGAATCGCCGGCACGCCCAGCACCGCGGCGGCCGGCCACAACCGCACCGGCAGCACCACCGTTTGCCAAAGGCCCGGCCAGACATGGCGGTCGAGCCCCGGTTCGGCCAGGAGCAGGCTGTCGCGATGCACCGCGGCCCATACCTCGCCGGCGCTGGCGAAGCGCAGCGCCCCCTGGTGCATCGAGGCCAGCATGTCCATCCCCAGCACGGCCAGCGCCGCCAGCAGCAGCGCCACGCCGATCAAGCGCAGGATGAACCCGAACAATCGCCCGATGGCCCGCATCGGCTTAATCCCCCTCGGCGGCTGCAGCCCGTCACCCGGCGCGGCCCGTCAGCGGGCAGTCTAGCAAATCCAGCCGATCCGTGCGCCTCGGGTTGCCCCTCAAGGCAGCCTCGGCTAGTGTCCCGGCCGTTCCGCCGCCGCTGCCGCAGGCGCCGGAGGGATGGCCGAGTGGCTTAAGGCGCACGCTTGGAAAGCGTGTTTACGTGAAAGCGTAACGTGGGTTCGAATCCCACTCCCTCCGCCAGCCGCCCGAGAGCCCCTGAAATCTAACCGTCTCCCGGGAGATACCGGAACCGATGCGCGCCGCGCGCTCGTCACTGAATTGATGCGCCCCAGGCGAGTTCCGCCTCAAGTTCCGCAATGCGCGCTTTGAGAGCGTCAATCGTCGGCGTGATCTCCTCAATCGTGTAGCGGGGTGTGATGTGCTGGGGGCAGTTCCAGTCGAAGCCCTCGACCGTGATGACGAAGCCCCGCTCGATCCGTGCCCGGTAGTCCGGTATCTCGAGGCGCGACAGCACAGCCTGCTCGTCGAGCCCGATGATCCTGGCGCGTCCGAACAGCTTGAGACGGATCTTGTTCGCGTAATCCATGAAGAACACCGACACCCGGTCGTCCGTCATCAGGTTCCCGACGCTGACATACTGGCGGTTGCCGCGGAAATCCGCGAAGCCGATCGTGTTCTCGTCGAGCACGCGCACGAAGCCGGTCGGCCCGCCGCGATGCTGGATGTAGGGCCAGCCCGTCTCGCTGACGGTGGCCATGTAGAGCGAGTTCCGCGCCGCGATGAACCCGGCCTCGGCTTCGGTGAGCCGATGGTTCACCGCGTCCGGCACGCCCTCCATCCGAGCGTAGGGGGACCGGCTTCCCAGCGCCTCCTGCAACTTCTTTACCGTCGGCGTGAAGGCGATCTCGGCGAAATGATGTGGCATGACGCCTCCTGCGGGTCCGCGCTCGCGCGTTACAGGCCCAGATCCGACAGGCCCGGGTGATCCGCGGGGCGAGGCCCTTGCGGCCAGCGGAACTTCCGGTCTCTCTCGCGGATCGGCTGGTCGTTGATGCTCGCGAAGCGCAGCCGCATCAGGCCGCGTTCATCGAATTCCCAGTTCTCGTTGCCATGGCTGCGGAACCAGTTCCCGGCATCGTCGCGCCATTCATAGGCGAAGCGCACCGCGATGCGGTTCTCGGCGAAGGCCCAGAGCTCCTTGATCAGGCGATACTCCATCTCCCGCGCCCATTTGCGCTGCAAGAAGGCTACGATCTCGGCGCGGCCGACCGGGAACTCGGCGCGGTTGCGCCAGCGGCTGTCTTCCGTATAGGCGAGCGACACCCGCTCCGGGTCGCGCGTGTTCCAGGCATCCTCCGCCATCCGCACCTTCTGGATTGCAGTCTCGCGCGTGAAGGGCGGCAGAGGCGGACGGGCGCTGGGTTGGGTCATCTGGTTCATCGAGGTCTCCTTCCTCTGTTCCGGCGACGAGCGGCGCGGCCGAAGCCGCGCCGGCTCGCGTGCCCGATGGTCAGGCGGCCTGGTTCAGTTCGATCTTGGGGAAGTCGATCTCGACCTGGGTCGCCTTGCCGAGCAGGTTGGTGAAGATATTCATCGCGACATGGGTGATGATCTCGATGATCTCCGCGTCAGAGTGACCGGCGGCGCGGACGGCGTCGAACTCGGCCTTGCTCACCTGGCCGGTATGCTCGACGAGCGCACGGGCGAAGGTCAGCGCGGCCTCCGCCTTGGCGTCCGAGGACCGGCCCATGCGGTTGGCGAGCATCTCATGGTTGTCGAGGCCGACCTTGCGGCCGATCGCCGTATGCGCGGATACGCAGTACTGGCAGGCATTCTGCTCGGCGACAGCGAGCGCGATGCGCTCGCGCGTCTTCGGGTCGAGCGCGCCCGCGCCGGCAATCCCATGGATGCCCAGGAAGGCGTTCAGCGCTGCTGGCGAATTCGCCAGGACGCGGATGAAGTTCGGAACTATGCCGAGGCCAGACTGGACGGCGGCCAGAAGCTGCTTGGCCTCGCCAGTGGCGGTTTGGGGGTCGATAACGTCAACACGAGCCATGAGATTGGTCCTTCCATAATTGATTGTGAGGTGCTCCTCGGCGCCGCTCCCGTCTAATTTGGTTCATCACGATAATTGAAAGAATGATCGACGTATGGAATACTTTATTCCGAATAGAGGAATAAAACATGGACCGACTGCATGAGATCGAGGTGTTCATCGCGGTGTCGGACGCCGGCAGCTTCGCTAAGGCCGGCGCGCGGCTGCGCCTGTCGCCCCCGGCCGTGACCCGCGCCATCGCGGCGCTCGAGGACCGCCTCGGCGCACGGGTCTTCAACCGGACGACCCGCAGTCTGACGATCACCGATGTCGGTCATCGCTTCCTGGAAAGCGCACGGCGCGTCCTCTCGGATCTCGACACGGCCGAGAAAGAAGCGGTGGGCGAAACCGCCATGCCGCAGGGTCACCTCACTATCACGGCGTCGGTGACGTTCGGCCGATCCGCGCTCCCGCCGGTCATTTGCGACTACCTCGGCCAGCACCCGCGCGTCTCGGCGTCCGTTCTCCTGCTCGATCGCGTCGTGAACCTCGTCGAGGAAGGGGTCGACGTCGCCGTGCGCATCGGTCACCTGCCGGATTCGAACCTGATCGCCAAGCGGATTGGCGCAGTCCATCGGGTCCTGGTTGCGAGCCCGGATTACCTCGCCCGGCGCGGTACGCCCGCGTCTCCGGCGGACCTGCGGCTCCATTCCGTGATCGCCTTCACGGGCCTCATGCCGACCCGCGAATGGCGTTTCCTGAATGGGCAGAAACAGGGCAGCGTGAGCCTGCATCCCGCCTTCGAGATCAACGACGCGGTCGCCGCCATCCAGGCCGCCGAGATGGGACACGGCATCACGATTGCGCTGTCCTATATGGTGAGCGACCAGATCCGCGACGGGAAGTTGGTGTCAGTCCTCGACACCTTCGCGTTGCCGCCGCAACCGGTGCACCTGGTCTACCCCCAGGCGCAGCTGATTGCCCCCAAGATCCGCGCGTTCATCGACTTCGCAGCTCCCCGGCTGAAGACCTCCCTGGACCAGCTCGTGTCGACGAGCCCTCGGGACCGGGCGCCGGACGGCTCGCAGCACGCTCCGGAGCCCGAGCTCTGACCGCGCGCAGGGGACCGTGGATTGCAGCCCCCTGGTCACCTGCATGGCGCGACGGAGGGGGCCGCCGCCGCAGGATGTCGGTCAGCGAAACGCGGATCGCCAGCAGCGTATGGGGAATCGGCCGAACACGTGTTCCGGTCTCCGCACATGAGCCGGCCGAGATCCGCCTGGTCATCCTGAAGTCGCGGCTCAGCTTGATTGGCACAATAGAGGTAAACATTCCTGCGTGACCGTCCGTTTCTTGCCATCCGCGGAGGAGCCATTGACATCGCGGCGCGTCTCAAGGCCTGCGCGAAGTGATAGTGAAGCAGAAGATGATCCATAGCCGAACAACTTGGTCCGGTCCCATCCCTCCGCGACTGAAGACTGGACCTTGCCTCTGCTCGCCGGAGGGCAAGCATTTCGGCCGGCGGAGCCAGAGAAGGTTCGACGCCAGTCTCTCTCCCTCCGCCAAACCTCATTGATTTGACTCGTAATTCCTGACCGAGCGCGAAGCGACCCCCGGCTCACCCCCCGCAATTGGTTCCCGGCGAGCAAGATTGGCGATTCGCCGCACAATCACTTACTTGACGCTTCCCGACTCTTTATGCGGACGGGTGCTGCCTGCAAACTAGGCTCAGGACCCATTAATTTTCTTGCGGAGCCGGCGGCGAGCTGATTCATTGGCGGCGCGGGAGGCGTCGCCATGAACGATTTGTTTCTGCTTTCGCCAGCACAGATGCGCCGGATCGAGCCCTATTTCCCATTGTCGCACGGGGTGCCGCGCGTCGACGACCGCAGGGTAATCAGCGGGATCGTCTTTGTGATCAGGAACGGCCTGCGCTGGCGCGATGCGCCGAGGGCCTATGGTCCGCATAAGACCATCTACAACCGCTTCATCCGTTGGAGCAGGCTTGGCGTGTTCAACCGGATATTCGCCGAACTGGCGAGCAAGGGCTCCAAGCCCGACCGGCTGATGATCGACGCCACCCACCTCAAGGCGCACCGCACGGCGGCCAGCCTGCTTAAAAAGGGGCTGTTCCCCGACGCATCGGGCGCACCAAGGGCGGCTTGAACTCCAAACTGCACGCTGTGTGCGATAGCGCGGGGCGGCCGCTGGTCATGCTGCTCAGCGAGGGCCAGATGAGCGACTACAACGGGGCCGCCCTGATGCTCGACGCCCTCCCGAAAGCCACGGTGATGCTCGGCGACAGAGGCTACGACGCCGGCTGGTTCCGCGCGGCGCTGAACCGACGCGGCATCGCGCCCTGCATCCCGTCAAAGGTCAATCGCAAAATACCCATCCCTCACGACCGAACCCTCTACCGCCAGCGCCACAAGATCGAGAACATGTTCGGCCGGCTCAAGGACTGGCGGCGCATCCACACCCGCTACGACCGATGCGCCCATACCTTCATGTCCGCGATCTGCATCGCCGCAACCGTCATCTTCTGGCTCTGATCAATGAGTCCTAAGCCTAGTCGACTTTGCGGTGTGTCGCGATCACCACCTGTAGATGGTTTCCGTTTCGTCGGGGTCTGGCGCACGGCCGATACGGCCGTAGCGGATATGCGCGACGGCCGATAGGATCGCTGAATGGACTCCCGCCTGCTGCTGTATAACGCTCGGTTGGTTCTGCCCGACGCCGATCCGCGCGCGCCGCTACCGACCGGCGCGGTGCTCGTCGAATCCGGCCGCATTGCGGCGGTCGTGACGCTGCCGGAAGAGATCGCCGAGCTTGCGGCGGCGACACAGCGAGCGGACCTGGCCGGCCAAGTACTGATTCCCGGGCTTATCAGCGCCCATTCGCATTCCTACAGCACGGCAGCGCGCGGGACCGAAAACTCCCTGCCGCTGGAGCCCTGGGCGCTTTATACCGTCGCCTACGGCCGCGCACTGGGAGACGAGACGTTTCGCTTGGCGGTCCTGCTCACCGCCGCTGAGATGCTGCGCTCAGGCATCACCGGCGCGCTCGACCATTTCGCCTATGCCGGTCGAGCAGAGGTGGCGCTCGCGGCTCATCGGGAAACCGGCATGCGGATCGCCCTGGCGCCGATGCTGCACGACCAGCCCGACCATGACCTGCTCAATATTGCGTTGCCGGACGGCTTGCGTCGGCGGGTCGAAGGGGCAAAACGGCCCGGCCCGGCCGAGTTGGGCGTATTGTTCCGCCGCCTTCACCGGGATTGGCACGGGCGCGACGGCCGATTATTCGTCCAGCTCGGACCCAATGCGCCGCAGCGATGCTCGCCCGCGCTGTGGACGCTCTGGCGCGAACTGGCGCAGGAACTTGGCATGCGGGCGCATACCCACCTGCTGGAAACGCGGCCACAGGCCGGCATTGGCCGACGGCTCTATGACGGAGGCCTCGTCCATGCGATGGCGCGCAAAGGTTTGCTGAACGAGCATCTGTCGGTTGCCCACGGCGTCTGGGCCGAGCCGGGCGAGCGCGCTTTGCTGGCTCAACATGGCGTCACCGTCGTGCACAATCCCATCAGCAACCTGATGTTGGGAAGCGGCATCCTGCCGATGCAGGACTACCGCATCCGCGGCGTTCGTATCGCGCTGGGCAGCGATGGCTCCAACTCGGGCGGCCGCCACGACTTGTTCGAAGTGATGCGTCTGGCCATGATGCTGCCGCGGCCGGGCATTGACGATCCGGCGGATTGGCCGGGCCCCGGTGACGCCTTCACCTGGGCGACCGAAGGTGGCGCGCAGGCGCTGGGGCTTGCCGGCAAAGTCGGCTGCATCGCCCCCGGGTATTGCGCCGACCTGGTGGTGCTCGACATGGAAACAGCCGCTCGGGCGGCGCTGGTCCCGAACCTAGCCGCAGTCGTGCAGTATGGCGGCGCGGATTCAGTGCGCGCCGTGATGATCGATGGCAACTGGGTCTATCGCGACGGCAAGGTGCTAGTGTTCGATGAAGACGCCACGCGAGCGCGCTTCGTTGAACTGCGTGCGGAAATCCTGTCGGCGGCGCAGCCCGAGTTGGCGACCGCGGACGAGGCAGCGGCCTATTTCTGCGGCTCAACAGCGCGCACGTAGGATTTCGCGCGCTTCGGCATCGCGGCCACGCTCGGATCATCCTTGGCTGTTGCGAAGCGGGGTCCTGCCCCGCCCGGTGCACCCCAGCCGGTAACCTCGGGCCCGAAGAAGCCAGCGTTCGCGGCGATGAAATGCCGCTGGCCCGGCGGCACATCGATGTCGCCGTAAATTGCCCGCACCGGGCAGACCGACAGGCACACACCACAGTTGATGCATTCCTCGGGCTGGATGTAGAACATCCGCCCGCCCTCGTAGATGCAATCCACCGGGCAGACCTTGACGCAGGCGCCGTCCTTCACGTCGACACAGGTCTCGGTGATGACATAGGCCACGTTCGGCTTATTTCCCTTGCCAGCGAGGTGGGCGTTTCTCACGAAATGCCTGAACGCCCTCGTCCTGATCCTTGCACTGCAAGGCCGCGATCAGCGCGGGCAGCTTGGCGTTGCGGGCCTCGGCCGCCGTCATATGCGCCGTGCGGCGAACAGTCTGCTTGACGGCACGGATCGATAGTGGTGCGCAGGCCAGGATGTCCGCCAGCCAGCGTTCCACCGCTGCATCCAGTTCGGCGCGCGGTACCACCTCGTTGACGATCCCCAGCGCAAGCGCTTCGCGTGCCTTGACCCGGCGGCCGGTCATCAGCACGCCCATTGCCGCCCGGAACGGGATTTGCCGCTGCAGCAGCACCATGCCGCCGTCGAGCGGAATGCGGCCGAGCCGCGGCTCGGGGAAGGCGAAGGTTGCTTCTTCCGCAGCCACTACGATGTCGCAGCCGAGCACCGCCTCAAAGCCGCCGCCGAGCGCGTGGCCGTTGACCCGCGCGATCACCGGTACGTCCAGCGTCTGTCGCAGCGCGATGCCGGCGAAGCCGTTCGGCCGCGGGTCGGCCCAGTATTCGAGGCCCGTCTTGGAGACGTTCTTGACGTCGGCCCCTGCACAGAATGCGCGGTCGCCCGCCCCGGTTAGCACCACGGCGCGCACTTCGCTGTCGCCCTCGATCGTCCGCCAGATGCGCTCCAGCTCGGCCTCGGTCGCCGCGTCGACCGCGTTCATCACCTCGGGCCGGTCGATCGTGACGCGCGCGACATGATCCTCAACCTCGAAGCGCACGGTCATGTCGAAGCGCCCGGGGCGACGATGCCTTCCTTGATCAGGGCGTCGATTTTGGCCGGCGGGTATCCCAGTTCGCGCAGCACGTCGCATCCATGCTCGCCCAACTTGGGCGGGCGGGTCAGACGTATCCCGGCGCCGGACATGGAGATGGGCGAGGCGACCAGTTTGATTGGATCGTTGCCCGCACCCGGCACTTCCACGATCATCTCGTTTACGGCGGTCTGGGGATCGGCCAGGGCCTCGGCCAGGGATTTTACGGGTGCGCAAAGCAGGTCCTGTTCTTCCAGGCGCTTCAGCCAATAGGCGGTGGCGTTCGTGGCGAAGCGGTCGCGGAAAATCGCCTGCAAGGCCGCTCGGTTCTTCACCTGATTGGGGAAGCTGTCGAACCGAGGATCCGGCGAAAGGTCGGGAATCTCCAGCGCGGCGCAAATGTCGCGCAAGGGATTCTGTTTGAACGCGCCGACCAGTACCACGGCGCCGTCGCGCGTGGGGAACACGCCGCTTAGGGGCATCGCACCCCAGTTGAGGTCACGTGAGCGCATCAGCCACATCGCCGCTTCCTGCATCTGCATCGCCAGCATCGAGTTGTAGAGCGAAACATTGATCTCCTGCCCCTCGCCCGTGCGTTCGCGCTGGTAAAGCGCCAGCAGAATGCCCTGCACCAGGTGCATTCCCGCCGAATAGTCGGCCAGCGCCGTGGCGTAGATCGACATGGGCTCGGCTATATTGGAGCGGCGATGCATCACGCCGGTGAGCGCCTGGGCCAGCACGTCCTGCCCGCCCTTGTGCGCGTTGGGGCCGGTGGGGCCGAAGCCCGAACCGACGGCGTTGATGATGCGCGGGTTGATCTTTTTCAGCGCTGCATAGCCGAAACCAAGTTTCTCAAGGACGCCGGGGCGGAAATTGTTGACCACCACGTCGGCGGTCTTGACCAAGTCGCGCACAACCTGCTTGCCCTTTTCGCCGCGCAAGTCAAGCGCGATGCTGCGTTTGTTGCGGTTGAGGCTGTAGAAAACAGGATTGTTCATTCCGCCCGGATCGTCGGGGATCGACGTGCGCGACAGGTCGCCGGCGCCGGGGCGCTCGATCTTGATGACGTCGGCGCCGTAGTCGCCCAGCATCTGCGTGGCGCACGGGCCCATCATGACTTGCGTGAAGTCGATGACCCTGATGCCGTCCAGCGGCGATCGTCCGTTGGTTTCCTGGTGCATTTGGGCCATGACGCTACTCCGCCGCCTGAAGGATCTTGGCGTTGGCGGCGGGAACGTCCCCCGGATCGCCGCCGGCGGCGCGGATCTTCTTCTGCAACGCCGCAACGTCGATCTGGCGCACCGTGGTGTTGCCCTGGAGTGCCATCGACGCGGCGATGCCGCAGGCCTCGCCCATCGCCATGCAGGGCGGGATTTCGCGTGAAATCTTCTGCGCCGCGGGAGTCGCCGAGTAGTGCCGGCCTGCGACCAATAGTTGCTCGACCTTCTTGGGCAGGAGCGCGCGGTAGGGCGTATAGTAGTCGCGTCCGCGCGCAACGCTGTCGCGGAAATGCACGCGCTCGGCGACGTCTTCCTTCATGACCACATAGTCGCCATCGAGCAGCCGCGTCTGGCGCACCCCGGTCTGCGGCGCGACGTCGACCACGAAGCATTTCTCGAAGCCGGGCAGGGGCGTCTTCCGCAGCCAATCGACCAGTGCGTAGATGCGGCTGCGCCCTTCGAATTCGGCCTTGGTCAAGTCTTCGACCTTGACTCCGTCGTAGCCGGTCATGTGCGGGCAGTTGCACCACACCACGCCGGGCAGCGGCGTCTTCAGCCACCACATCTCCCACGACCCGCCGATGATGCGCTTGGCCTCTCGGTCCAGGCGCAAGAACTTCTCCGGCTCCTCGAACTGGAATTTCTCGGCGGCGTCCGTATCCACGCCGCCCAGGCGGAACACCGTGGTCAGGATGTAGGAGCCGTGCGTGAAGGCGGCGCCGGCGCTGGCGGCCACGTCCAGATCGCCGGTGGCGTCGATCACCACCTTGCCCATCAGCGCCTGGCGTCCGGCCTTGGTTTCGCACACCACGCCAGACATGCGCCCGTCATCGATAATCGTGCGGGAGAACCAGCTATGCAGCCGCAGATCGATCCTGTTCTCGCGGATCATGTCGCAGGAGACGCGCTTCCACCCGTCGGGGTCGAATGCCGCGGCATAGGTGATGGGTTGCGGGCGCGTGTGGGAATGGAAATCGTGCACGCCCCAGCGCGACCACTTCCGCCACATGTCCATGTGCTGGCGGCGGTCCTGTTCGGGCGGACAGACGGCCATGCCGTGCGCGGCCATGCGGTCGATGAACTCCTGGCAGATACCCCGGACCGTGATCTCCGGCCCATTGGTCATGTCGTCCAGCACCAGCACCATGCCGCCCGAGGCGAGGCCACCCAGATAGGGATAGCGCTCGACCAGCGTTACCTTGGCGCCGTTGCGCGCGGCGGCGATGGCCGCGGCCGTGCCGGCCGGGCCGCCACCCACCACCAGCACGTCAGCGTCGGCCACGACCGGCGCCCGTCCGGAGGAGGGATCAACAACGAAGTTCTTGTCCTTGCTCATCGCATATCTCCCGGGCGTTCCAGCCGACCTTGGCGCATGGGCCTCAGCCCGCGCGGTCCGATTTCCACTTGACGACGCGGCGTTCGATCAGACCGATGAAGCCGAAGAAGCAGGCCGAAAAAGTCGAGCCGACGACGATGGTCGCGTAGAGCAACGGCGTGTCGAAGGCGTAGGTCGCCTGGATGATCAGCGCGCCGATGCCTTTGACGCTGCCGATCCATTCGCCGACGATCGCGCCGATCACCGACGTGCTGGCGGCGATCTTGAGCGCCGAAAACAGGTAGGGAAGCGAGTTCTGCACGCGGATCTTCAGGAACACCTCGCGCGGGCTCGCCGACAGGACGCGCATCAACTCGAGGGCCTGCGGATTCACGTCCTGAAGCCCCCGGACCATATTGACCAGCGTGGGGAAGAAGCAGATCAGCGCGGCGATGGCGATCTTGGGTTCCATGCCGTTGCCGAGCAAAAGCACCAGGATCGGCGCCTTGGCGACCACCGGAATGGTGTTGACCATCACCGCGATGGGAAAGAACGCCTCTTCCGCCGAGCGGTTATGCACGAACGCCGTGGCCAGCGCGATGGCGGCAAAGTTACCGAGCAGGAATCCGCAAACCGCTTCGATCGCCGTCGGCAGCAGGTTCGCCATCAAGATGTCGAAGCGCTGAATGAGGACCCGGAAGACGGAAGTGGGGGCCGGCGCGATGAATGGCTTGATGTCGAAAGCCACCACGGCCCACTGCCACAACACAAGCAAAAGGACTACCGCGCCCAGGGGCAGCAGCCGCTTGCGCCACAACAGGCGGCGCTTCGCGGCCAGGAATCGCGTCTGCTCCGCCGTGTCGACGACGAAGCCGCTGCTTGCGGCCGCGCTGGCGTCGCTGGCCATCAGCAGTTCTCCAGTTCGCGGCGCAACCGGCCCGCGAGTTCTACGAACTCGGCCGTCTCGCGCACCGGCAGGCGGCGCGGCGAGGGAAGACTGATCGGCACTTGCGTACGCACGCGGCCGGGACGTGCTGCCAGAACCACCACGAGCTGACTCAGGAACACCGCCTCGTAGATGCTGTGGGTGACGAAAACGATGGTGGTGCCGGTCGATTCCCACACGCCCAGCAGCTCTTCGTTGAGACGGTCGCGGGTGATCTCGTCCAGCGCACCGAACGGCTCGTCCATCAGCAACAACTTGGGCCCGCTGACCAAGGCGCGGGCGATCGCCACGCGCTGGCGCATGCCGCCCGACAGCTCGTGCGGGTAGGCGTTCTCCCAGCCCGCGAGCCCCACCAGCTTCAGCAATTCCTCGGGCGATCGGGCGCCCGGCCGCCGGTGCACCCCGCCCACCTCGAATGGCAGTTGGACGTTTTGAAGCGCCGTGCGCCAGGGCAACAGCGCCGCGTCCTGGAACACGAAGCCGATATCGCGGTTGCGCCGCGCCGCCTCGGGCTTGCCGCCCAGCACCGACACGGTGCCCGCGGTCGGCGGCACCAAATCGGCGATCACGCGCAGCAGCGTGGATTTGCCGCAGCCCGAGGGTCCCAGGAGCGTCAGAAAGCTGCCGGGCGGCATGGCGAGCGAGACGCCATCGAGCGCCGTGACCGTGCCGCGCTCGGTCGTGAAGCGCACGCCCAGCCCCTCGCAGCGCACGGCCTCGGCGGCGCCGGTTGAAGCCGGCGCCGCCATACCCGCCGGGATCGCTCCCGGAGCCGCCACGGCCGCAGTCATCGCGTCAGCCGATCTTCGGCCGCTTGTCCTTGGTGGCGTTGAGGATCGCCATGGTGGCGACGGCCTCGACCTTGGGCGCACCGGCCGAAAACTGCTTCAGGTCGTCGTAGAGCTTGATCTGCTCGGCCCAGTTCGACATCTCCATCTGACCCCAGCCGTTGGCCTTGGTGGCGGGCGTGAACTCGTATTTCAGCATCACGTCGGCAGCCTCAAGCTCGTCCGCCTTGACCAGGTTCGGGTACTCCTTGATCAGCATGTCGACCGCTTTCGCGCGGTTGGAGTATGCCCATTCCCAGCCCTTGGCGCTGGCGCGGACGAACGCGGCCACCATTTCCGCCTTCTTGGTCAGCGTGTCGTTGGTGGCGTAGTACGGCAGCGCGTAGAGCTTGACGCCCGAATCCCATAGACGCAGATCGACGCGGTCCTTGCCCAGGGGCTTTAGCGCCGTGGTGTTGGTGAGCCACCCCGTGAAGACGTCCACTTGGCCCGCGACCAGCGGCGTCATGTCGGCGCCGCCGACGATCACCTCGACCTTGTTCTCGGGGATGTTGTTCTTCTTGAGCAATGCGCTCAGCAGAATTTTCGCGGTGGCCTGGGTCGCGATCTTCTTGCCGATCAGGTCCTGCGGCGTTCTGACCGGCTTCTTGCCGAGCGAAAAATAGGTGAACGGATGCTCTTGCGCGCCCACGGCGAAGCACTTGATCGGCAGACCTTGCGAGGCGGCGTGCATCAGCGAGGGGCTGGACGACACCTGGCCGAGTTCGAACTTGCCCGAGGCGACGATGGCGACGCCATCGATCGAAGGGCCTCCTGGCTGGATGACCACATTGAGCTTCTCCTGCTCATAGAAACCCATCTGCTTGGCGACCACCTCACCCAGTTGATTGCCGCCGGTGATCCAGCCGAGCTGGAAATTGACGGTCTGCGTGGCGGCCTGCTGTGCATAGCCGCGACCCGGCACCAGTCCGGTCGCCAGAAGTCCCGCAGTGCCGGCCCCATAGCCCAGCAGCTTGCGACGGCCGATCGAGGATTTGCGTTGATGCGGCATGAATCACCCCCCGTTTGAACCTGGGCTACCGCCGCGTTCGAGGGACGGGCCGACCGTCCCGCAACAGCCGCCGGAAGCCCGCTGTGACTTACCCAAGGACGATCCTACGCCCAGCCGGGCGTGCTAGAAAAGAACTGTATTTCGCGCATGGTGATGCCAAAATGGCATCGCTCGGTTTCTAGGCAGGGAGATGTTTATGCATGCCTCGGTCCTGCGCTACGTCGACCATGTCGCGCGTCACGGATCGATCCGGCGCGCGGCAGCGGCCATGAACGTCGCGTCGTCTGCGATCAACCGCCAGATTTTGCGCTTGGAACGCGACTTGGGCGCGCCGCTGTTCGTGCGCCGGCGCGATGGGGTCGGCCTGACCGCTGTGGGCGAAATGCTGCTGAGCCACGTCCGCGACACGTTGGACGATTTCCGGCGTGTAAGAGACGAAATCGAAGGCCTGCGCGGCGTTGTGACCGGCCAGGTCCGTCTGGCGGCGCTCGACTCGCTTCTGGTGCAATTCGTTCCAGGAACTCTGGCGGCTATCGCGGCGCGCCACCCGCATTTGTCCTTCAGCGTCATGGCCTTGGGGCCGGCCAACGTCGCGGAGGAGTTGCGCAGCGGCCGCGCCGATATCGCAATCTCGTTCGTGGACCGGCGGCACCGCGACATCGAGGTGGCGGCGGAGTGCAAGGCGTCGCTTGGCGCCGTCGTCACCCGGTCGCACCCGCTGGCGGGCCGGCGGCGCTTGTCGCTGCGGGATTGCGCCGACTACCCCGCGATCCTGGTCCAGGACCGGATGCCGCTGACCCCCACGCTCGAGGCGGAATTCGCCGCGCGGCGGACCGTCATCCGAGGGCGCGTGATCTCGAACTCGCTGGAATTCATGCGGGCGATGTTGCTGGCTGGCCTCGGAGTCGGGTTTTTTACCAGCCTCGGCTTCGCCCGCGAGATCGCCCGCGGCGACCTGGTATACGTGCCTCTGGTCGAGCCTCGCCTCAGAAACATCAGCATCGGCGTAATGACGGCGCGCAGACGCGCCTTGGCGCCAGCCGCCGAGCTGGTCCTTGGCGAAATTTGCCGCAATTGGGCGGCATTGAGCCGCAAGGACGCGGCCTGAGCATCGGGTCGGCGCCAGGGGCGCTATTATGGTTCATCGGCGCGGCGCGCCAGGGGGCGCCTATCGATCTACCCATAGGGCAGGCGGCAGGGTAGGCTCTCTCATGCTGCCGACGTCCGGCCGTAGACTCCGATTTGCCGGCGCCGGCGGCCCGGAACTCGCGGAAAACCTCCACTAGAAGCCTTCAGGTGCGCATTTGGTCGACCCGGCGCAGAGCGGTCAATCGGCAGGGCTCGATGCGGATCGATGGCGGGAGAAGACGCTTGCCTTCGAGCGCAGCGGCGAGCTTTTTCTCGCTTACGATACCGCCATTCGCGGCTTGGCCGAACATTCGACCGACGTTTGGCTGAAGCATCGCGCCGTCCTGGCCCTGGCGCGCGCCGGCGCGACCGTCCTCGCGGAGAGGAAGTTCGCGGAGCTCGACCTCGCCGGCGTCGCCGCCGTCGACGTTCGCGCGCTCCACGCGCGCATCCTCAAGGATCGAGCCCTCGCTCAGGCCGGCCCGCATCGCAAGAAGATGCTGGTCGAGGCCGCGAAAGCCTATGGCGAGATTTTCCGCCAATCGCGCAACACCTATCCCGGCGTGAACGCCGCGTCGCTGCTGCTGCTTTCCGGCGACGCCCGCGCCGCATCGGATCTCGCCCGGCGGGTTCTGGCGCTGCTGCCGCCGGCGCCGGCGCGGCCCGTGAGCGGCGACTACTACGACATCGCAACCCGCATCGAGGCGCTGCTGGTGGTTGGCGATGCCGCGGAGGCGGCGGAGCTGATTCCCCTGGCGGTCGCGGCGTGCAGCAAGGATTACGGGGCGCGGGCCACCACGCTGCGCCAGCTGAAGCTCGTCGTGGCCGAAAAGCGAATCGATCCAGCGATCCTGCAACGCTTCGCGATTCCGCGCGTGATCCACTACACCGGCCACATGATCGCGCCGCCAGGCAGCGCGGGGAGATTCCCGGCGGAGGCCGAATCCGCCGTGGCCCGGCGCATCGCGGCGTTTTTGGATCGTACGCCGGTGGGATGGGCCTATGGCTCGCTCGCCGGCGGCGCCGACATCCTGTTCGTCGAGGCGTTGCTGCGGCGCGGCGCCGAGGTCGTCGTCGTTCTCCCCTTCGCCAAGGACGAATTCATCGCCGCCTCGGTTCGCCGGGGCGGCGAGGGTTGGGTCGGGCGGTTCGAGGAATGCCTTCGGCGCGTGCAGGTCCGCTACGCAACCGAGGACTCCTACCTCGGCGATTCCAAGCTCTTCGCCTATGCCGGCCGCTTCGCCATGGGATTGGCCGTGCTGCGCGCCCGGCATCTGCAGACCGAGGCCGAGCAGGTGGCGCTGTGGGACCGGGGCGCGCCCGGCGGCCCGGCGGGAACAGCGGTCGATGTCCGGGCATGGCGGCGCAACGGCCGGCCGTGCACCCTGATCGCGCCGACCGTCGAGGACCGAATCACGGCCCGGATGGCGGCGGCCAAGCCCGCGCGCGGCAAGGCGGATAAGCCGCGGGCGGCGCGCCATCCCTGCGCGATGCTGTTCGGCGACATCAAGAACTTCAGCAAGCTGACCGACGCCCAGATGCCGGCGTTCGTCGAACGCGTGATGGGCGGCCTGGCGCGCGTGATCGACCGGTACGCCAAGCGCGTGCTGTTCAAGAACACCTGGGGCGACGGCGTGTTCCTGGTGTTCCGCGAAGCCGCGGACGCGGCCAACTGCGCCATCGACCTGCAGGATGTGGCCAACGGCCTGGACTCGTCCAAGTACGACCTGCCGCCGGGCATGGCCATGCGCATGGGCGGTCATCTCGGCCCGATTTTCGAGGGGCGCGATCCGATACGCCACGTCCGCAACTTCTACGGCGCCCATGTCAGCCGCGCCGCGCGAGTCGAACCGGTGACCCCCGAGGGATGCGTCTATGTCACGGAAAGCTTCGCCGCCGCTCTGGCGATGGACCGCCGCGCCGCCTTCGATTGCGACTATGTCGGCATGACCGAAGCCGCCAAGAAATACGGCGCCATGCGCATGTTTCTGTTGCGCCGCACCCCGTCGCGGAAGCGCTGACCGCTCGAACGCGTCGGGCAGCCCCCGGCGGCCATGCCGGCGTGCTCGATTATTCCCCAGAAGAAGGCTAGTGTTTCCCGGAGGTTGCGGGTATGGCGCGGATTTTCATCAGCCATTCGAGCAGGGACAAGGAGCAGGCGGCGCGTCTGTTGGAATGGCTGCGCGGCCACGGCTTCGTCGAGGCGTTCCTCGACTTCGACAAGCACACCGGCCTGACGCCCGGCGGCGACTGGGAGCGCACGCTTTACAACCAGATCGCGACCTCCGAGGCGGTCGTCCTGGTGCTCACCCGCAACTGGTTCGAAAGCAAATGGTGCTTCGCCGAGTTCACGCAGGCCCGCGCGCTCGGCAAGGTGATCTTCCCGGTGATCGACGATCCGCCGGGCGAGGGACTCGTGTCGCCCGATATTCAGCACCTGAACCTGGTCGCCGATCGCGAGGGCGGGCTGGAACGGCTGGCGGCCGAGCTGGTCCGCGTCGCCGTCAACGCCCGTAGCGGCTTTCCCTGGGACGTCGCCCGGCCGCCTTTTCCCGGCCTGCTGGCGTTCGACGAGAGCGACGCCGCGATCTATTTCGGCCGCGACGACGACATCCGCCGGCTGATCGAGCGGCTGAACGCCCGCCGCGCGCTGGGCGGGCCGAAGCTGGTGGCGCTCTTGGGTGCGTCGGGCTCAGGCAAGTCATCGCTGCTCCGGGCCGGAGTCACCCCGCGGCTGAAGCGAGACAAACGCAACTGGATCGTGCTGCCGCCGTTCCGCCCGCAACTCCATCCCGTCGACGAGCTGGCGCAGGCCGTGGCCGCCGGACTGGGAGCGGCCGGCGACTGGCGCAAGCTGCGCGAAACCCTCGGCGCCGGCGATCTCGGCCGGGCTTTCGCCGATCTGGGGCGCGATCTGCGCGCCGCCCACGGCGCCAACGAGGGCCAGATACTCGTCCCGATCGACCAGGGCGAAGAGCTGTTCGGCGCATCGGACAAGGCCGGGGCCGAGCGCTTCCTCAGCGTGCTCAACGCCATGCTGGGCGAGGGGCTTCCGTTCATCGCGGTGCTGGGCCTCAGGTCCGACTTCCTGGGGCAGTTGCAGCAGGCGCCGGGGCTGAGCGCGGCTTACGAGGAATTTTCGCTGAAGCCCATGCCGATCGACCGCGTGCGCAGCATCATCAAGGAGCCGGCGCGGGTGGCGGGAATAACGGTGGACAACGCGTTGGTCGCCGCGGCGATGAAGGACGCGGCGACCGACGAT
>JBQTIS010000542.1:0-5093 GCA_052387895.1 Rhodospirillales bacterium
GGTATCGAAGGTATCGGTCTCGCGCCGCGCCGGCTTGGCGCAGGCCGGGCAGGGCGCGTTCTTCCACGTGGGATGGCGGTCCAGCGGATTGCCGGGCTTGTCGAAGGTCACGTCGTCCGGCAGGCGCACCGGCAGGTCCGAATCCTTCACCGGCACCACGCCGCAAGCGTCGCAATGCACCACCGGGATCGGACAGCCCCAATAGCGCTGGCGCGATACCAACCAGTCGCGCAGGCGGTACTGCACCGTGCCGCGCCCGGCCTTGATCCGCTCCAGCCGCTCGATCGCCTTGCGGATCGCGCTCGGCACGTCCAGCCCGTCCAGGAAGTCCGAGTTGATAAGAACGCCATCGTCGAGGAACGCCTCAGCGCCGATTTTGAAGGCTTTCGGGTCGGCGTCGCGCGGGCACACCACCGGGATCACGTCCAGCCCGTATTTGCGCGCGAACTCGAGGTCGCGCTGGTCGTGCGCCGGGCAGCCGAAAATCGCGCCGGCGCCGTATTCCATCAAGATAAAGTTCGCCACCCATATCGGCACGGTCCTGCCGGGCATCAGCGGGTGCTCAGCGCGGAGGCCCGTATCGAACCCCGTCTTCTCCGCTGCCTCGATGGCGGCCTCCGACGTGCCGGCGCGGTCGCACTCCGCGATGAACGCCTTGAGCTTGGCGTTCTTTTTCGCCAGGGCCTCGGCGAAGGGATGGTGCGGCGACAACGCCAGGAACGTGCCGCCGAAAAGGGTGTCCGGCCTGGTCGTGAAGATCTCGATCGTGTCGCCGCGCCCCGCGGCCTTCCAGGCGACATAGGCGCCCTCGGACCGCCCGATCCAGTTCGCCTGCATCGCGCGCACCTTGTCGGGCCAGCGGTCAAGCCCGCCCAGCGCCTGCAACAGATCGTCCGCGAAGGCGGTGATCCTGAAGAACCACTGCGACAGTTTGCGTTTCTCGACCGGCGCGCCCGACCGCCAGCCCATACCGTCGATCACCTGCTCGTTGGCCAGCACGGTCTGGTCCACCGGGTCCCAGTTGACGAAGGCTTCCTTGCGGTACACCAGCCCCGCCTTGAAGAAGTCCAGGAACAGCCTTTGCTGGTGGGCGTAATAGCCGGGATGGCAAGTCGCCAGCTCCCGGTCCCAATCCAGCGACAAGCCCATGCGCTTCAGCTCCGCGCGCATGGCGGCGATGTTGTCGTAGGTCCATTTCGCCGGATGGATGTTGGAGTCGCGCGCGGCGTTTTCCGCCGGCAGGCCGAAGGCGTCCCAGCCCATGGGATGCAGCACGTTGAACCCCCGCGCGCGCTTGTAGCGAGCGACCACGTCGCCCAGCGTGTAGTTGCGCACGTGGCCCATGTGGATGCGGCCGGAGGGGTAGGGAAACATCTCCAGCACGTAGTATTTCGGGCGTCCGGGCTGCTCGCGCGCGGCGAAGCTGCGGCGCTCGTCCCATTGGCGCTGCCAGCTTTCCTCGACGGTCTTGAAGTTGTACCGCGACATTCCTGTCTAAGCCGCTCGGTTCCTCTGGAAATCCGGCCCTGCCGGCGCGGGGGGATTTTCCATGCCCGGAGCGGGGCTGGCAAGGACTAAGTTATTGAATCCGCAAGCGCTAAAGGCTTGATTTTGGCCCCTGGACCGGTTCGACCGCGAAGCCCCGCGGCGGTTCGCCCCGCTGCCAGCGCTCCCACATGGTTTCATAGGCCCGCTCGAGGCGGCGCGTGAACCCAGCCGTGTCGAACAGCGCGCAGGTCAGCCGGTTGGCCTTGAGCTTCGCTTTTGTCGCCGCGAGCAACGCCCGGTCGGCCGCGAGCTTGAGCGCCAGCGCCTCGTACTCCTCGAGCGAGCCCGCCACCAGCTCGGGCAAACCGGCCGCGCCCAGCAGGCTCGCGCCCACCCGCCCGGCGAAGGCCTCGCCCCGGCAGGTCAGCACCGGCAGGCCCGCCCACAGCGCGTCGCTCGCCGTGGTGTGGGCGTTGCAGGGCAGCGTGTCGAGGAACAGGTCCGCGAGGCGATGCCGCGCTAGGTGATCCTCCGGCGGAACCACCGGCGCGAACGCCAAACGCTCCGGGTCGACGCGGCGCTGCTTTGCCTCGCGCCGCAGATTGTCTTCGGCGGCGGCGTTGCTGCGAAGCAGCCACAGCACGCTACCGTCGATAATTGCCAACAGCCGCATCCATAGATCGAACATCGGCGGCGTGATCTTGTAGGCGCTGTTGAACGAGCAGAACACGAACGCGCCCGCGGGCAGGCCGGCCTCGGCCCGCGACGGCGCGGCGGCGCCGATGCGCCGCGCCCGATCGTTCGCCTGATAGCTGCCGGGCAGATGGACGACCTGCTCGGCGTAGAACCCGATATGCGCGTCGGGAATCACGACGCGGTCGGCGACGATATAGTCGATGAACTCCGCGCCCATGGTGCCAGGAAAGCCGAGATAGGCGACCTGGAGCGGCGCCGGCCGCATCGCTAGGACGCGCGACCGCGCGTCCTTGGTCGGACCTTTCAGGTCCACCGCGATGTCGATCTCCAGGTCCCTGATCCGCCGCGCGATCGCGGCGTCGCTTTCCCGCCGCATGTCCTCGAACCGGCCGAACGCGGCTTCGAGGCGATCGCGCATCGGCCCGGGCGCGTCCGGGCCGAACGAGATCGCCGCCGTCTCGAACCGGCTTCGGTCGTGGCATTCGAACAGCCCCGCGGCCAGGCGCATCGTGGCGTGGTCGTAAAAATCGGCGGAGAGGTACGCAACGCGAATCCTGTCGTGGGCGTATCTTTCGCCGCGCCACAGCGGCGCCGGGCTGGGCGGGCAATTGTCGCGGGCCCAGATGCGCGCGCAGGCGAGCTGGTCCCCGGCCGACCCGGACAGCGCCAGGAACGGAAAGGGATGCGTCGCGCGCATGCCCGCGCGCACGCCCTCGGTCAGCCGGCGAATGTCGGCTTCGATGTGCCGCCAGTCGCAGCAGTGCATGCGCGAATGCGCCAGCAACCCCGGCGCATAGTCGAAGTCGGGATCGATCTTCAGGGCCAGCTCGAAATCGCCGGCCGCGCGGTCGTGCCGGTTCAGGTCGGCAAGGGCCAGGCCGCGATTGGCGGCGGCCTCGGCGAAATCCGGCTTGGCGGCGAGCGCGCGGTCGTAGCTTTCGACCGCCTGGTCCAGCCGGCCCAGCGCCTTCAGCACCACCCCCCGGTTGTTCCATGCCGCGGCATGGCCGGGGTCCAGCGCCACGGCGCGCTCGAACCCCGCCAATGCGTCGGCGAGCCGGTTCAGCCCGCGCAACAGGTTGGCCCGGCGGAACTGCGCCTCGGCGTTGTCGGGCTTGAGCGCCAGGGCCTTGTCGTAGCTCTCGACCGCCTCTTCCGCCCGGCCCAGGGCGGCCAGCGCCCGGGCGCGGTTGAGATGCGCCGGGGCGAAGCCGGGCTGGATCGCGACCGCCCGGGCGATGGCGCGCTCGGCCTCGGGCAAGCGCCCGCGCCGCAGCTCAATCAGGCCCAACAGATGCAGGGCGTCGAAGCTCTGCGGCCGGCCGGCCAAAACCTCCTCGACCAGCCGCAGAGCCGCGGCCAACTCGCCCGCGCGCAGCAGCCCAAGGGCGCGGTCGAGCGTCTTGGATCGGCCGGGTTCGGGCTCGGGCATTGCCGATCGATGGCGCCGGACCGGGGGCGCGTTACGGCCGGCCCGATTGGGCCAGCAAACGTTTCACCGCCGGCAGCGCGCGTTCAAGATCGCCTCGGTTCTCGCGCCTGAGCAGCACGGCCGTCGGATACCACGGACTGTCGTCGCGATCGAGCAGCCATCGCCAGTCGGATCCGATCCGCGGCAGGATGACCAACAACCGCTTGCCCATCGCGCCCGCAAGGTGCGCCACCGACGTGTCGACCGCGACCACGGCGTCCATCAGCGAAACCAGCGCCGCGGTGTCGGAGAAATCCCCCAGATCGCCGCCGAAATGAAGGATGCCGAATCCGGCCGCCGCCTCGGCGTCCTCGGGGCGCAGCTCTTTTTGCAGGCTCACGAACGACGCGTCCAACTCGAACAAAGGCGCCAGGCGGCTCAGCGCGAGCGAGCGATTGCGGTCGTTCTTCTGATTCCTGTTGCCCGACCAAACCAGCCCGATGCGGTGGCGGCCGACCCGCGCCAGCCGCGCGGACCATTTTCCGACGAGCGCCGGATCGGCCGTCACATAGGGGACCGCGTTCGGCACGGTTTCCAGCGTCGTCGCGAACGCGAGCGGCAAGCTTAGCAACGGACAGTGAAAGTCGAACGGCGGCAACCTCTCGCCCCTCGCGATTACCTGATGCGGTCCTGCCAGGCGGTCGAGAACGGATTTGAGGGCGGGCTGTACTTCGAGCACGACTTGCGCGCCGCGGCCGGCTACCAAGGCGGCATATCTGCAGAACTGAATCGTATCGCCCAACCCCTGTTCCGCGTGCAGCAAGACGGTCTTGCCCATCAAGTCCCCGGCTCCAGTCCAGGCCGGACACGCAAAGCTTCGCTTCTGATGCATCATTGACGGCACACGCCAGCGCCATTCGTATTTCTGCCAGCCCTTGTCGAAGTCGCCAGCCAACAACCGGCACAGCGACTCGTTCCAATGAGCCGGGGCGTATTCAGGATCGGCCGCCAACGCCCGTTCGAAGCTCGCGAGCGCTTCGCCGATGCGTCCCAAATCCGCTAAGACGTTGCCCCGGCTCGACCATGCCTCGGCTTGGCCCGAGTCGATGTTGATCGCCTTGTCGAAGCTGGCAAGGGCGTCATCGAGACGGTTCAGATCGTGCAGGGCAATGCCACGGCCGATCCATGCATCGGCATAGCTCGGCCGGTGCGCCAGCGCCTCATCGTAGCTGGCGAGCGCATCGGCGCCACTACCCCGGCTACGGAAGGCCAGGCCGCGATTGGCGGCGGCTTCGGCGAAATCCGGCTTGGCGGCGAGCGCGCGGTCGTAGCTTTCGACCGCCTGGTCCAGCCGGCCCAGCGCCTTCAGCACCACCCCCCGGTTGTTCCACGCCGCGGCATGGCCGGGGTCCAGCGCCACGGCGCGCTCGAACCCCGCCAATGCGTCGGCGAGCCGGTTCAGCCCGCGCAACAGGTTGGCCCGGCGGAACTGCGCCTC
>JBQTIS010000543.1:0-7149 GCA_052387895.1 Rhodospirillales bacterium
GATGTTGATGCCCTTGTCGGCCAGGGTCTTGAACATAAGCTGCTCCACGCCGGCATGGCTGCGCATTCCAACGCCGATCACCGACACCTTCACCACGTTGGGGTCGGGCTTGACCGCCTTGTAGCCGAGCTGCGCCTGCTTGCCCTTGAGCGCCGCGACCGCGCGCTCGAGGTCGGCCTTGGCCACGGTGAAGGTGATGTCGGTGTGCCCGGCCTCCGAGACGTTCTGCACGATCATGTCGACGTTGATCGCGGCGTCGGCCAGCGGCCCGAAGATCGCCGCGGCCACGCCCGGGCGGTCGGGCACGCCCGCGATCGTGATCTTGGCCTCGTCCCGGTTGTAGGCGATGCCGCTGACGATTTCCTTTTCCACGATTTCATCCTCATCCACCACCAGGGTGCCCGGCGCGTCCACGAAGCTGGAAAGCACCTGGGTGCGCACGCGGTACTTCATGGCCAGCTCGACCGAGCGGGTCTGCAGCACCTTGGCGCCCAGCGACGCCATCTCCAGCATCTCTTCGTAGGTGATCTTAGCCAGCTTGCGCGCCTTCGCAACGATGCGCGGGTCGCAGGTATAGACCCCGTCCACGTCGGTGAAGATGTCGCAGCGGTCGGCATTGAGCGCCGCGGCCAGCGCGACCGCCGAGGTGTCGGACCCGCCGCGCCCCAGCGTGGTCACGCGGTTGTCGGGTCCCAGTCCCTGGAACCCCGCCACCACGGCCACCTGGCCTTGCGCGAGGCGCTCGACGATGGTCTTGGTGTCGATGTCCTTGATGCGCGCCTTGCCGTGCACCCCGTCGGTCCTGACCGGCATCTGCCAGCCCAGCCACGAGCGCGCGTTGACCCCCAGATTTTGCAGCGCCAACGCCAAGAGCCCCGCCGTCACCTGTTCGCCCGAGCTGACCACCGCGTCGTACTCGCGCGCGTCGTGCAGCCGGCACGCCTCGGTCACCCAGGAAACCAGCTGGTTGGTCACGCCGGCCATGGCCGAGACGACCGCCGCCACCTCGTGGCCGGCGTCCACCTCGCGCTTCACGCGCAACGCGCAGAAGCGGATGCGCTCCAGGTCGGCGACCGAGGTGCCGCCGAATTTGAGCACCAGCCGGGCCATCGCGATTGTCCCTAACCCCAGGCGGAAAGGCGCTTTTTCGCCGCCCCGCGGCGTCCCGCGGCGGCGCGTATCCATACTCTGGACGGGGGAGCGGAGGCAAGCATTTGCCCTTCCGCCCGGACCCGGCGAGGATGGCAAGAAAGGGATCGCCATGCCCGCGCTCGACAAGACCAAGCGCAAGCCGCTCAGCCGGCCGAAGGGCCGGCCGCGGGACTCCACCGTCGACCCGGCCGAGGTCGCGCGCTTCGCCGCCATGGCCGGGGAGTGGTGGGACCCCGGGGGCAAGTTCGCGCCGCTGCACCGCTTCAATCCCACAAGGCTGCAACTCATCCGCGACCGCCTGGCGGCCAGGGCCGGGCGCGATCCCTTGGCCGACAAGCCGCTGAAGGGCGTCCGCGTGCTGGACGTGGGCGCGGGCGGCGGGCTGATCGCCGAGCCCCTGGCGCGGCTGGGCGCGGACGTGACGGGCATCGACGCCAGCGAAACCAACGTCGAGGTGGCCCGCGCGCACGCCAAGGGGCAGGGGCTTGGCATCGACTACCGCTTCGCGTCAGCCGCCGACCTGGCGAAAAAGCGCGAACGTTTCGACGCGGTGCTGTCGCTGGAGGTGGTCGAGCACGTGGCCGACCGCCGGGCGTTCGTCGCGGACTGCGCCGGGCTGGTCGCGCCCGGGGGCGTGCTGATCCTCGCCACGCTCAACCGCACGGCCAAGTCGTTCCTTTTCGGCGTCGTCGCGGCGGAATACGTGCTGCGCTGGCTGCCCAGGGGCACCCACGACTGGCGCCGGTTCGTGCGGCCGTCGGAACTCGCGGCCGATCTGCGCGCCGCCGGCATGAAGATCACCGAGCTCGCGGGCGTCGGCTACAACCCGATCACCGACCGGTTTTCCCTCGGCCCCGACATCGACGTGAACTACATGGCCGTGGCGGAGCGGGGATAGGACATGGCAAGAAAGAAAGCCGCACGAAGGATCGCGGGATTGTCCACCCTCGACGGTTTCTTGAAGGCGGAAGGCAAGCTGGAGGAGTTCCAGGCCGTCGCCATCAAGGAAGTCCTGGCGTGGCAGATCGCCCAGGCGATGAAGGCGCAAAGCCTATCGCGCAAGCGCTTGGCCGAGCGCATGAAGACGAGCCGCAGCCAGATCGGCCGGCTGTTGGACCCGCGGGACGGAAACGTGACGATCGCCACGCTGCAACGCGCGGCGGCGGTCGTCGGCCGGAAGCTGAGGCTGGAGCTGGTCAAAAAACCCGCCTGAGCGATAGAGCCGCCTAGCAGTCGTAGGCGACGTGGCGCGAGGGACGCACGGGGCGGGCGGTCCGCGCGGCGTCGTCCGCCTGTTCCGGCTTCGGTTCTTGCGTCTTGGCCGGGTCGTTGGCCAGCGCCTCGCCGAGGCCCCCGTGGCCGATCCAGCCCTCGAGCATCCGGCGCGTGTCGCAGGCCATCTGGCGCGCCTGGTCCTCGCTGATCTCGCTATAGACGCCGGGCTTCAATACCGGGGCCTCCAGCACGACGGTCTCGCCGCAATGCGGGCAGCCGACCTGGGCCTTGGCCACCTGCGCGGCGAACGCCTCGCGGTCGTTGAACCACGCGTCGAAATAATCGCCCTGAACGCATTTGAGCTGGAGTCGGATCATCGGCTTCCTGCCTGTTCCGGCGGCCTTAACCGGCCGCCCGCTATCTGCCCGCCCGCTATCGGGTCCGGTCGGTCTCTTCCGGCGCCAATACCTAACGCCGCGACGATGAACGATAGCTTAAGATGGCCTTGGATCCGGCGAAAGCACGGCTTCAAATCGCTAAAAATTCCGGGTATTTAACCGCTGGGTTGATAGGGGCTGGGGATATTTGACGGTTCAGGGGACGGATCGAGGGATGGAGCCGCGGCACGACCTGACCCGCCCGTCGCCCTGGGTGACGCGTTTCGCGGGCTTGGTGCCGCGCGGCGGAGTGGTGCTGGACCTGGCCTGCGGCGGCGGCCGGCACGCGCGGCATTTCCTCGGTCTCGGCCACCCCGTGGTCGCGGTCGATCGCGACATCGCCGGCGTCGCCGACCTCAAGGGCCGCGGCGACGTCGAGCTGGTGCTGGCCGATCTCGAAAACGCGCCCTGGCCGTTCGGGCGGCAGAGCTTTCCCGGCGTGGTGGTGACCAACTATCTGTGGCGGCCCTTGCTGCCGCGGATCGTCGCGGCGGTGGCGCCGGGCGGGGCGTTGATCTACGAGACCTTCGCCCGGGGCAACGAGCGCTTCGGCCGGCCCAGCAATCCCGATTTCCTCTTGAACGACGGCGAGCTGCTGCAAGCCGTCGAAGGGCAGCTCGACGTCGAAGCGTACGAGTGCCTTGAGGTGGCGGAGCCCAGGCCCGCGATGGTCCAGCGCATCGCGGCGGTGCGCAGGGAGGGGTCACGCGATTAACCGGTCTACGCGTCGGAGTGCTCGCGGCGCTGGGCCGGATGCTTCACGTTGAGGATCACGACATCATCGTTCGTGTCGCCGACCGCGTAATAGACGATATAGCCGTATCGGCGCGTCACCAGCTTGCGCACTCCCCGGGTCGTTTGCGTGAGCCGATGCTCGGAAACAGCATCAACTGCTGCAAGGATTCATATATCGCGGCGCGCACCCGCACGGCGGCGGTCGGGTTGTTGGCATGAAGGTAGTCGGCAATCTCGGCTAGGTTCTCTAAAACTCCCCGCGTGAAGCGCAGCTTCATCGGTCGAAGCGGCGGAAGGCCGCCTCGACCTCGGCGTCGGTGGCGAATTCGCGGCGCTTGGCCTGCGCGAGGCTCTCCAGCACGTCGGCTAGGTGCGCGGGATCGATCTCCTCCGGCTCGCCGCCATCGCCCGCGAGGCTGAGCATGGCGCGTGCGATCTCGTCCTGGCCGCCCGGCGGCAGCCGGCGCACCGCCTCAAGCGCCTTTTTCAACAGCTTGGTCATGGGCAAACAATAATCGCTCGGACTTGGGGCGGTCAAACGACGGCCCGCTCAAAGCTTCTTGCCGTTGATCCCGATCCACTTCGCCAGGTCTTGCTCGCTCAATTCGCCGGCGGCGAGGTCGCGAAATACGGCAACGGCCTCGACCTCGTCGGCCTCCAGCCGGTAGCCGTTCTTTCCCAGGAACATATAGACCGCGATCAACGCCGTGCGCTTGTTGCCGTCGACGAAGGGATGGTTGCGCGCGATTCCGAAAGCATACGCGGCCGCCAGATCGAAGATCGTGGGCTCCCCGTATGCCAACAGATTGCGGGGCCGGCCCAACGCCGAGCCGAGCAAGTTTTCGTCGCGCACGCCGTCGGCGCCGCCGTGTTCGACGATCAGCTCGGAATGCGCGTTGCGGACGCCTTGCTCGGTCAGCCAGCGCGGCTCTCTCACTTCGCCAGTTCGCGCAGCGCGTTGCGATAGCGCCGGCGGCCCTCCTCGAACAGCTTCATTTCCTCGTCGAGTTCCTCGTTGCCGGGCGCGATCTGATAGCCGCCGACAGTCTCGGTCATGACAAGGGTATCGCCCTCGTTCACCTTCAATCGCGCCAGTACGTCCTTCGGCAGCGTGACGCCGCAGGAATTGCCGACCCGGCGCACCTTGAGCTTGATCATGGCCCGCTCCATCGATGTTATTACGGATGTTATAACGCCGGTGCCGGGCTGTCCAGGCCCGCAATCGGCTATGTTTCCGCTTTGCCCGCAGCGCCGTTAAACTAGGGCGATGGCCGACTTCCCGAACAAAACCCTGGCGGACTGGCACAAGCTCGCGGCCAAGGAGCTGGGCGGCGCCGCGCCGGACACGCTGGTCTGGCAAACGCCGGAAGGGGTCGCGGTCAAGGCGCTCTATACCGAGGCCGATCTCGAAGGGCTCGAGACCGTGGGCACGATGCCCGGCTTCCCGCCCTATCTCAGGGGCCCGCGCGCCACGATGTACGCCAACCGGCCCTGGACCCTGCGCCAATACGCCGGCTTCTCCACCGCCGAGGAGTCCAACGCCTTCTTCCGCGACAACCTCAAGGCCGGGCAGATGGGCCTGTCGGTCGCCTTCGACCTCGCCACCCATCGCGGCTACGACAGCGACCACCCCCGGGTGGCGGGCGACGTCGGCAAGGCGGGGGTGGCGATCGACACGGTCGAGGACATGAAGCTGTTGTTCGACGGCATCCCCCTGGACCGGATGTCGGTATCCATGACCATGAACGGCGCGGTGCTGCCGGTGCTGGCCGCCTTCATCGTCGCCGGCGAAGAGCAGGGCGTGCCGGCTCAAAAGCTCAGCGGCACCATCCAGAACGACATCCTGAAAGAGTTCATGGTGCGCAACACCTATATCTACCCGCCCGAGCCGTCGATGCGCATCGTCGCCGACATCATCGCGTTCACCGCCAGGAACATGCCGAAGTTCAACTCGATCTCTATCTCGGGCTACCACATGCAGGAGGCGGGCGCGACCTGCGTGCAGGAGCTGGCCTTCACGCTCGCCGACGGGCTCGACTACGTGCGCGCCGCTCTGTCGAAGGGCCTGGGCATCGACGACTTCGCGCCGCGGCTGTCGTTCTTCTTCTGCCTGGGCATGAACTTCTTCATGGAGATCGCCAAACTTCGCGCCGCGCGCCTCTTGTGGGCGCGGCTGGTCAAGCGCTTCGACCCCAGGAACCCGGCCTCGCTCGCGCTCAGGACGCATTGCCAGACCTCGGGCGTCAGCCTGACCGAGCAGGACCCCTACAACAACATCGTGCGCACCACGGTCGAGGCGATGGCCGGCGCGCTGGGCGGCACCCAGTCCCTGCACACCAACAGCTTCGACGAGGCGATCGCGCTGCCCAGCCCGGCCGCCGCGCGCATCGCCCGCAACACCCAGCTGATCCTGCAGGAGGAATCCGGCATCGCCCACGTGGTCGATCCGCTGGGCGGCAGCTATTTCGTCGAAAGCCTGACCGCCTCGGTCGCCGCGGCGGCCGAAAAGCTGATCGGCGAGGTCGAGGCGCTCGGCGGCATGACCAAGGCGGTGGTCGCCGGCATGCCGAAGCTCCGGATCGAGGAGGCCGCGGCCAGGCGCCAGGCGCGCATCGACCGGGGCGAGGACGTGATCGTCGGCGTCAACAAGTACCGGCCGGACGAGGAAACCCGCGTCGAGACGCTCGCCATCGACAACGCCCGGGTGCGCGAGCAGCAGATCAGGCGGCTGAAATCCGTGCGCGCGAAACGCGACGCCAAGGCCTGCAAGGCGGCGCTCGCCGCGCTCGAAGCCGCCGCCCGCGCGAACGGGAATCTTCTGGAAGCCGCGGTCGCCGCCATGCGCGCGCGCGCCAGCGTGGGCGAGGTGTCCGACGCCTTGGAGCGCGTGTTCGGCCGCCACCAGGCCGCCACGGCCACGATCAGCGGCGTTTACGGCCAGGCCTACGACGGCGACGCCCGGTTCCAGCGCATCCAGAAGCAATGCGCCGAGTTCGCCCGGGCCCGGGGCCGCCGCCCGCGCATGCTGGTGGTGAAGCTGGGCCAGGACGGCCACGACCGCGGCGCCAAGATCATCGCCACCTCGTTCGCCGATCTGGGATTCGACGTCGATATCGGCCCCTTGTTCCAGACGCCGGAGGAAGCGGCGAAACAGGCGGTCGAGAACGACGTGCATGTCGTGGGCGTGTCGTCCCAGGCCGCCGGCCACACCACGCTGGTGCCCGAGCTCGTCAAGGCGCTGAAGCGCGCGGGGGCGGGCGAGGTGCTGGTGATCCTCGGCGGCGTGGTGCCGCAAAAGGACCACGCGGGCCTGAAGAAGGCCGGCGTCGCCGCGATCTACGGGCCCGGCACCAACATCCCCGCGGCCGCGGCCGAGGTGCTGGGGATGCTCAAGCGCAAACGCATGGCGGCGTAGCGCCGGCTAAGATCGTCATGGCCGGGCCGGCCCCACGGCTGTCCGGTTGAGTTGTTCTCTCGTTCCGCCAACGCCAATGCCGACGTGGTTATCGGTCGATCGGCCTCGGGCGGGACTCGCGCTCGCTTATCCCAAAGCCGTCATGCGCGCCCCCGGACTCGATCCGGGGGTTGTCCCGCGCATCCACGTCGCGGC
>JBQTIS010000544.1:0-2734 GCA_052387895.1 Rhodospirillales bacterium
CCCAGGCCCCCGGCCGCCAGGAGCGCCCCCAGCACCGCCAAACCGGCGAGAAATCCCATGATCCGGACAACCCGACGCATCACCGACCCGATTCAAGCCCCCCGGCTATGGCCGCAAGCATAAATGCCCGGAAATCGTGGCAAAACCATGTCGCCCGCGCCCGCCGCGCAGGGGCGTGAGCGCATCTTGGCCGAAGCAGGCGACAGGGGCAACCCGGGCGGAGCGTTCGCCTAGGACGGCGTTTTGTCGGATGGAACCGGCAACATGCGCTCTAGTCTTTCGCGGCCGGGCCCTTGCCCTCGGCCAGCGACGGGCCGCACGACACGCCGCGACCGGCCACCGGCGCGTCCTCGCTGCCGGCGAACCACTTCCACACCTCGGGGCAGGCGAAGAACCGGTCGGCCGCCTTGGCGATGGTGTTGGCGAAACGCTCCTGGTGCTTGGACTGGCGCAGCAGCTTTTCATCGGCCGGGTTCGAGAGATAGCCCATCTCGATCAGCACCGACGGCACCTTGCGCGTCTTCAGGACCACGAAGCCTGCGCTTCGGTCGGCGGTCGGCAGCGTGTCGATGCCGGCGCGGCGCAGCTCGTCGATCGCCAGCTTGCGGAACGGCCGCGCGATCTGGCCGATGTCGTCGAACTCGAGGCGGAAGCGCAGGTCGCTTTTGTCGAAATCGGTCAGCGCCGAGACTTCCGGCCCGCCGTTGCGGCCGTCGACGGCGTTCTCCTTCGCCGCCAGCGCCTCCGATTCCGAGTCCGAGGCCTTGTTCGACAGCGTGTAGACGCTGACGCCCTTGATGCCCTTGGCGGCGATCGAGTCGGCATGCAGCGAGATGAAAAGATGCGCGTCGTCGCGGTCGGCGAAGGCGGTCCGCTCGCGCAGCGCCATGCGCCGGTCGTCGCTGCGCGTGAGCTGGACCCGGTAGCGGCCGGTCGCCTCCAGGCGTTTCTTGATCGCCTGGGCCATGGCGAGGGTCAGGTCTTTTTCATGAAGGCCGCTGACGCCGGTGGCGCCCGGGTCGTCGCCGCCGTGGCCCGGGTCGACCACAACGGTCCATTTTTTGTCGCGCGGAATGCGCGAGGCCACCGCCGGAACCGGCGCCGGAGCCTGCGCCGCGGCCCGCGCGGGAACCGTCGCCGCCGTCCGCTCCGCCGCCGTCCCCGCCGCCGTCGCCGCAACGGCTTTTTGCGAGGGCGGCGGAGCGGGCGTCTGCGCCGCGCTCGGCGCCTCGCACGAAATGGCGGCGGCGAGCTGCGGCAGCCTGGCCTGGGCCTCGGCGAAATCGCCGGGGCCGACCGGCTCCAGCTTGATCACGCGGCGGAAACCCTTGCCGTCCTTGGCCGCGACCGCGAAAACGTCGCTGACGCGCACGGGGTTTTTCAGGTCCAGCAGCATTTTTCCGGGCGCGTCCTTGGCCCAGGCGGACTTGGCGATCGCGCCGAACGGGCGCGGATCGGGCCGCGCGCCCGCCAGCTTGCCGAGGTCGATCGTCAGGCGATAGGGCTTGGGGCTCAGCGAAATTCCGGCGCAGAACGGCTGATCGGCTTCGATCACCACATGGGTGGCCGGATCGTGGCTGCCGATTCTGATGTCGCGCAACTCGTTGGCGGCCGCCGCGCCCAGGGCCAGATGGCCAAGGGCCGCCGCGGCGATGAGCGCTGCCGTAGCGTTCGCGAACGTCCGGACCAACTCTGCGCGTGGAACGATCGGCATCACGCCATCATCTCCACCCGCCCCCGGCGCCTTTATATCGGCCGCCGGAATCGGTAGCAACACCTTATTTACAAAGGATTTTACCGACTCGGCCGAGTCCGGCGGCATGCCGCGCGGGCCTCGCGCGGCCATATCGTCGTTGTGAAAACGGGGCGCTTGCGTCTATGGTGCGCCTCAGCGAAGAGCCGCGCGTGGCGCCGAATATCCCTGAGGGGTGACGGCGTCGGCGACGCCGGCAAAGCTGCCGGACCCGGGCTTCCAGCCCATTTCCGGGGCGATGCGGACGGCGCCATGGCGCGCGGCAGATTTGGAATCCGAGTCCGGTCCCGGCTCTCGTCCGGGCAAGCGGCAGCTACCAACCGGCCTCGCCCTGATGCGCCTTTGAAGGTTAGGACCCTTCTAGGCGCGTCGTTCGGCGGGGATTTCGGCAGCGCCGTCGGGCTCGCGGCAGCACAGGGCGTCCCCAGGTCCGTCGTCTTCGCGCGGACTCTGGAAGGACCGGCCGGTGCGGAGACATGAAGCCAAATGGCGCAACGCATGTTGATCGACGCCACGCATCCGGAAGAAATCCGGGTCGCGGTGGTGAGCGGCAATCGTCTTGACGACCTGGACTACGAGACCTCGACCAAGAAGCAGCTGAAGGGCAACATCTACCTGGCCAAGGTGGTGCGGGTGGAGCCGTCGCTGCAGGCCTGCTTCGTCGATTACGGCGGCAACCGGCACGGGTTCCTGGCGTTCGGCGAAATCCATCCCGACTACTACCGGATTCCGATCGCCGACCGCGAGGCGCTCTTGGCCGAACAGGCAGCGGCCGCCGCGGAGGAAGAGGCCGAGGCCGACTCGGAGACCGCCGATCTGCCCGAAGCGCCCGACGGCGACGGGCAGGCGGACGGCCCGATCGACGCGGCCGGCGCGCCGCCGCCGCAGGCGGGCCAAGAATTCGCCGGCGACGAATCCCCGGCGCCGCCGGCGCCCGACTACCCGGCGCCCGACTACCCGGCGCCCGACTACCCGGTGCCC